>JAXDPC010000194.1:0-6250 GCA_034668525.1 Sphingomonadales bacterium | reverse complement strand
GCGACGCTTCACAGGAGATTGGCAAGGATGGCGCAACGGCCGGGACGGATCGCCGCCCGGAATCCCCGCCGTCCCCACCCCGTGCCGAAGACGCTGCGAAAGTGGTTTGTGCCTGGCTCTCGCTTGACTGGTTATGGCCGATGACGGACCGTCTGTTCCTACGTTTGAATAGCCTGCAGCAGACAGTCGCGAGCGTCATCACAGCCGCGAATCGATCGATCCGGTCTCCATTGACGGCACCCAAAATGGGCACTGATGAACGCGTGTCAGCGGCGCGTGCTCGACGAGGAGATGCAGCGCCTCAAGACCCAACGCGAACTCGCGCAGCGCCATGGAGCGCTTCGCCTATAGGTGGTTCGCGCCCCTTCATCCATCGACAGGTGGATTCCAGTTTGCGTCCGACGACGCTACTGTCTGTCAGATGCCAGCGCTATCGAACAATGGTCTCGCAGCCCACCAGGATTTTCCGGTTGCGCCTTACGAGGCGGTACATGCCCAGGTGGGACTCCGTTGGTCGCAAGACGCATCGTATTTCCAATACGCGGGCGCTTGGAACGCACTTGCGTATCGGTTTCACGGGGCTGTCGACGCTGGCGCCAGATTCCAGAAATCGCTCAAGGACTTCGGCTCTCACCCCGCCCCGCACCAGAGGTATCAACAGGAAGAAGCGCTGTTCAATTTCTTCAGCAACGGCTTCGCCGCATTCGAAGCGATGTTTTACGGCCTCTTCGCGATAGGTTCATTCATCGACCCCCAGGCCTTCCCGCTGACCACACCGAAAGAGCAGCAGCGGGTCTCGCCGTCGCACACCGCCGACGCATTTAAGCGAGCGTTTCCCAACGATCTGATTCTCGATGCTTTCGCGAGCCTATTTGCCGATCCTTCATATCAACGCTGGCGCGACATGAGGAATGTCCTGACCCATCGTGCAGCGCCGGGTCGCCGCGTGTATGTGGGAATTGGCGGTGATGACGCGCCTCCGGTCGAGTGGAAGCTGAATGACCTGCCTTTGGATGCCGCGCTGGTGCCAAAGCATCAACGTGAATTGGCGCACCTTATTTCGGATGTGGTATTAGCCGCTGAGAAATTTCTGAGCACGCGGATTTGATCTCCATATGCCAAAGAACCTGCTGAAAATTCCCGGACACATCCTCCAACGATTGGCAACTTTCGACCAGGATGACGTAGTTGCTGCAACCGTAAAGCTGGTGCTCCCTGCGGATATTGCCCGCTACGCACTCTTGGGCATTTCGCTTAACGGCGACGACGTTAGCCTTCCTGATCCGCAGCCACCTAGTCCCGCAGCCGGCCGCTATTCTAACGCGAATCTGTACGGCATGGAGAAGGTTCGGAAGGACCTTCCAAAAGTCACAAAGTCGTATGGTTTCTGGGCGCCATCGTGGAACTCAGGGAGTTATCACTACGTTTCGCATGATCGTGAGGTCTACATTCGCGAAGTTTATCCTCCAAAACAGGTCAACCTCTCGATTGTTCTGGTTGAACGACGTGGTGAAGGGTTTCTTCTGCGGTTCGCGATCGATCAGGTGCTCAGTCGGCGGACGCCGAACTTTGAGCAAGAGCTGCTCTATAATTTAAATCTGCTGCAGGAGAATGTGGGCGCCGCTGACGTGTTTGAAAGCGCCACCTCGCTTGCCGATTATGCATTGAGCATCAAGGTCGACTGGCAATTGCTGCCGCCCGGCACTGTCGACGAAGTAGTAGCTGCAATGTTGCGCGGGAAGCGACCAGTGTCACCGCAACAGCAGGCCGTGATGAAGGAGCGCGTCACGGTGATGCAGCGCCTGCAGCCGGAGGCCTACATCACGGGCACGGACGGTTTCCTCCGCTATTTCGGTGCAAAGTTTGGCGACGACTTCGTTGCCTTTGAAAACGCCCGATACGGCAACGCGCTCTATATCATGTACGACGGTTGGGAGACGCTCAGCCAGAAGAGCCGGATCGAGCTGCTGGCTGGCGACCGTGACAGTTACGACCGCATCGAACATCGCCCCGGCTGGATTGAACAGCTGCGCGGGAGAGTACGAGCCTATCGCGCGCAAAAGCGACGAGGAAACAAGCTCCTCTGACCGCCTCTAGATCCTCTGCAGAGTAACCGATCAGCGTCCCCATGTGGGGGAGACTTCGTAATGCGTTGCAGAACCAGGCTGGCGCCCGCCACGATGGGCAACCCTCGCTATCGCTTGAATATGTCCATGAAGCTGATCGTGCCGCTGAACAGGGCATGGGCGACGAGCTGCGAACGGCTCACGGCGTCGTAATTGGCTCGAGCGTGCTTCACATATTGATGCACTGTTTCCGGGCTGATCCCGAGGATCGTCGCGATCTCCGAATCGGACTTTCCGCGGGCGACCCAGATGAGGCAGTCGCGTTCCCGATCGGAGAAGCGAGCCGGATCGCTAAGCTTCTGGTGCTCCCGCTTCGCCAAACGCCGGGCCGCCTCGAAGGCGAATGCGCCGACCAGCTGCGCTGTCGCCAGATGCTCCGACTGCAAAGACCGACCCCGAGCCGTCGCGAAGGAGCAGGAGCCGTTGACCTCGCCGGGCACATGCGCCGGGACCGTGAAACCCGTCCCGAGGCCCTGCTTTGCCGCGGCTTCCATCAGGCGGTGATCCCTGCGGGTGAGGGGGATCATCCGCGGCAGCTGCGACCAGGTGAACCCTACCGCGGTCGTCTGGCAGGCGCGGTGGACCGGATCGGTGCGCCCGATATGCTGGCGATCGTAGTAGCGCTCCCATTCATCCGGATAATTGTGGATGCGGATCGCCGGCTCGGACGAGTTGCGCAGATCCACATGATGCGCGACGGCGAAGTGGGTGAAGCCCAGCTCCCTGGTTATCTCCCCAAGGACTGATTTGAGCTCAGCCCGGGTGCCGACCGCGTTCACATCCTCGACGAATGCACCAACTCGTTCGAACATGCCGAACCGCTGCGTTCCGCACGGTCACGAGGGGCGCACCAAGCTCGCCGGGTCCACGTGCCGCCCTCTGAGGCCACGCTCCGGGATCTCACTCCGCAACGTGACCGCCAATGGCCGCGACGAGCTCGCCGACCAAGACGGCGAGCTTGTCCACGGTGCGACTATGGCAGGAGATGGGGTGGCCGCGCAATTCCCCCAATTGGGGGAATAGCTTAGCCTAGGTTGGATCATGGAGGAGAGGGAGCCTCCGCTGCTCGGCTCGACAGGAGTCGGACAGATTTCGGAGACTCTCGATGAAACATGCAGTCAGCCGGCCCTCGCCGGCGGAAACGATCACGGCCGCGATCGTGGGGCGACTCGAGGCGGGAACGCGACCCTGGGTCCAGCCGTGGACCGGCGCGTCGGTGTCGCGTCCGCTGCGAGCCTGCGGCACGCCTTATCAGGGCATCAACGTCCTTTGGCTCTGGATGGCGGCCGAAGCCGCAGGCCATTCTTCGCCCTACTGGATGACCTATCGCCAGTCTCAGGTGCTCGGAGCTCAGGTGCGGAAGGGCGAGCGTGGCACCGTGGCCATCTTCTATCGCGCCTATCAGGCCGAGGAGGCCGACGAGGGCGAGGAAGCCACGGACGGGCGGACCCGCCGCGTGCTCAAGAGCTTCACCGTGTTCAACGCCTGCCAGATCGACGGGCTGCCGGGCAGGTACTTTCCGGAGCCGCGGCCGCTTCCGCCTCCGACAGAGCGCGATAGGGCGCTCGACCGTTTCTTTGCAGCGGTTCCTGCCAAAATCCGCCACTGGGGAACGGAGGCCTTCTACTCCCCCGTCCTGGACCAGGTGACGATGCCCGACCCCGGCCTGTTCCGGGACCTGGACCACTACCGCGCGACGCTTGCGCACGAGCTGTCGCACTGGACCGGCCACGAGAGTCGGCTCGCGCGACAGATGGGCGGCCGGTTCGGCAGCGAGGCCTACGCGATGGAGGAATTGGTGGCGGAGCTTTCTTCGGCGATCCTCGGTGCCGAGCTTGGCTTGCCGGTCGACCATCTCGACCATCACGCCAGCTACCTCGCTTCCTGGCTCAAGGTGCTGAAGGCGGACAGCAGGGCCATCCTCACGGTCGCGGCCAAGGCGGAGGAGGCGTCATCGCTGCTCCTGCAGTTCGGACGGCGTAAGGTGCACGGCGGCTCCGCCGAAAGCGCGCTTGCCGACCCTCCCGAGGCTATCGCGGCCTGAGCGGGAGCAGCTTCCAGAGGCAGTCGGCGTAGGGAGTGCGGTCGCGCCGCTTCATGGGCGTGGCCGGACTCGGCGCGGGAGAGGCCCTGCCCCGGCAGCGGTGGACCGCAACCCGCTTCGCCCGCGGCCCGTGTTGGCGTGCGGCTTCGCAGGCACGCCTGCCCGCGCCGGCCGCGGCTTCGGGGTGTCCCGCCGCTGGCGCGGCGGTGCCGTCCGCCGCCTCGTGCCGGGGCTTCGGGCTCCCGGCGCCGATCCCCGGCGCTCTTTTCAGGAGAGCCTGCCATGCACACCACACTCGCCGCCCAGCTTGCCGCGCTGGAGCTCGGCCACCTCAACATCGCCGCGCTCGATCGGGCGCCCTGCACCGATCCTGTCGATTCGGACGCGGCCGAGCATACACTCGTCGCGGTCTGGTCCGATCTGTTCGCGCTCTTCCCCGACACCGCGCTCGAGGACGACGCCGAGCAGCTCGGCTGGGCCTTCGTCAACCTGTTCCACCGTGCGGCGCTAAAGCGCTCCGGCCAGATCGACCGCGCGACCGACGAGATCAGATGCCTCATAGCGTCCGGGGACGGCTCGGAAGTGCATGCCTCCCAGCTCGAGAACGAGATCGCCCGTGCTCAGGCCGCCGAGGCCGCCATGCTGGCGCTGGAGGGCCTCCGCGAGACCGCCGCTCGCCTCTACCTCAACGAGACGGGTCACTCCTGGCGCCCAGCCGGCGGCTCCCGGGCTAATCACGGCGCGGCCCTGACGTCGGCCGTCGTTGATGGCCGCGACTTCCTTCGGGCGCGGGTCGAGAGCCGCCGCAAGGCAGTCATGCCGGAGGGGACCCCCGTCGTCTTTGCCGGCGGGCGCCTCTCGTTCCCGACCGACGAGCAGGCGAAGACGTTCGCCGGCAACGTGTGGGATACGCTCGACAAGGTCCGCCAGCATGTCGCCGACCTGGTCCTGGTCCATGGCGGCGACACCAAGGGCGTGGACCGCCTCGCTGCATCCTGGGCCGAGCGGCGCAAGGTGCCGCAGCTGACCTTCTCCCTCGATCGGCGCCTTGGGCAGCGCGCCGGATTTCGACGTAACGAGCAGATGCTGTCGCTCAAGCCCCGCTACGTCGTCGCGTTCGCCGGCAGCGGCGTCGTCGAGCGCCTTGTCATCCAGGCGAAGGACCAGGGCCTCAGCGTCGTCGACCGTCGCGGCCCGCTTGGAACCCATCCGAAGCGCTCGGCGCGCGAAGCCGTGGCGGCCTAGGCGCCTCAGACCGGGCCGGCTTCGGCCGGTCCGGTTCTCCTAAGGCAGAGAGGAGAGGTCGCGGCGTGGCCTGCGGAGGTGCAGGCACGTCGCTTGGACGCGGCCGGCCTCGGTTCTACGAAAGGAACGCCGTCATGTCCGACACACCCGATCCCGATCTCCTGCGTCGCATGGAGGAGGCCATGATCAACATCCCGAAGCTGCAGCGGGAGATATTCATGGCCCACCGCCTGGACGACATGTCCTACGGCGAGATCGCCCGCCGCACCGGGCTTACCGTCCGGCAGGTGGAGCGTCACATCGCGAGGGCGCTCTACAAGCTCGATAAGCAGCTGCGCGGTCGCAAGCTCACCTGGTGGGAGCGCCGGTTCTGAGCGCGCGGCCGGCCTCGCCACCGACGCTTTAACCCCTTAGGATCGATCCCGATGCGAACCGATCTCGACCACCTTCCGTCTGCACAGCAGGACGAGCTCGCACGCGTCGTGAGGATCCTCATGGCCGAGTTCGATGCGGTCACGGCGCGGGCTTCCCAGCCGTGGCGGCGTAACGGCAAGATCTACAAGATCATTCTGTTCGGCAGCTACGCCAGGAACGATTGGGTCGACGAGCCGGAAAATGGCTATCAATCGGACTTCGACCTTCTGATCGTGGTGAGCCACCGCGATCTGACCGAAATCGCCGATTATTGGTACGTTGCCGAGGACAGGATCCTGCGGGACGAGGGGGTCCGCCGCCCGGTGAACATCATCGTTCATTCGCTGGACGAGGTGAACCAAGCGCTGAAGCGGGGGGAGTATTTCTGGATCGATATCGTGCGCGACGGGATCGCTCTGTA
>JAXDPC010000193.1:0-21285 GCA_034668525.1 Sphingomonadales bacterium | reverse complement strand
GCCGCAGGTCGCGCTCGATCTGTTGCCGATCGATCCGGAGCGGCCCGACGGCCGGCCGATGATCGTCTCCGATCCGCCCGCTTTCGCGCTGCATCTGTGGAACGGCCGCCAGCTCGTCACCCATTTCGAGACCGCCGAGGACCATGACGTCCTCGCCACCTATACGCCTCAGCTCCAGCCTCTGGTGCGGATGCTCAGCGAGGAAAAGAAGGGGCCCGACTGAGCATGGCCGCGGTCAGCCCGACTTGATCCAGCTCTTTACCTGCGGCTGAGCCAGCTGATCGAACTGGCCGGTGAGCTGGGCGAGGACCTGCTGGAAGCTGCCTTCGACGGAGACGTGATGCTCGCCGAAATGGATGTCCGTGAAGGGCCCCGAGGAGGAGCGGACATAGGTCACCAGTTCCGGGTTGATCGCATAATGCCCGGGCTGGCCGCCGCGCTTCATCACGATCAGCTTCAACGATGCGGCTCCTCTACGCTGCCGCACAGCGGCTAGCAGAGTCGCCTTAACCGTCCGTTATCGCCGCCGCTCAGACCCCCGGCGAAGGCGGGCAGACGATTGCGTGGAGCGCGGCCAGCGGCGAGTCGGGGTTGATCGCGTCGGCTTTCTCCTCCTCCATCGGTACCGTGATGCTCCCGCCATCCTGCATGTGGGCGACGAGAGAGACCGTCATCGCCGTGCGGCGGTTGCAATCAATCTCCTCAACCGAGTCGAACTCGCGTGCGCCGGTCGTCGAGGAGGGTCCGGGCGTGGCGCGCATCCGCACCCGCACCCGTCCCTCACGGCGAACCACCGAGCCCGGATCGTACCAGGTCATCGCGCCATCGGCGAGCTCGAGCAGGTCGACCCATTGCGGATCCGCGGTCTGAGGCTGGGCCGCGGCGAGGAGCGCCGCGGCTGCGATCATGATCGTCATTCTATCCAATCCTCCAGTGAGCCGCGGTCGACGACGCGGTAGGGAATGCCGCGGCGGTTGAGGAACAGCCGCTCCATCTCGCTGCGGGTAAAGGGGCGCGAGCCGAGGCGGCCGAAGACGGCGATCTGGTTGCCGGTCTCGTCGACGGCGCGGTCGCGGTCGAGGCCCTTGGACAGCGCCATCGCGGGGGAGGGCGTGCGCGCCCAGGCGATGAGCTGCGGCACCGGACGCGGCGAGAAGCCGTAGAAATTGGGCTGGCTCTCCGGACTGGTCAGCTGGAAGAGCTTGAAGCCGTTCCGGCCGTCCGCGACATAGGCGAAGAGCGAGGCGTTGGTGGATCCGACGATCACGTCGCTCGCGTCCGGCGTCTGCCCGGCCGGCCAGCCGACCGCGGGCCCCCGCTGCGGCCGTTCGGGGCTGGTGATGTCGAGGATGACCAGCCCCTCCGCGCCCGCCGCCACATAAGCGTAGGTGCGCGCGAGATAGAGTCGCCGCGCGTCGGCCATCGCGAAGGTGGCTTCGGGGATCAGCCGCGGCCGGGACAGGTCGGTGACGTCGAGCAGCTGCACCCCCTCGGCGGTGGTCACCCAGAGATAGCGGAACTGGATCGCGGAGGCGCGCGCGTCGCGCAGCGGCACCGTCGCGAGGTGGCGCGGGTGGAGCGGGTCGTCGAGGTCCACGACGACGAGGCCGGCGGCGGCGGCGACATAGGCGATGCGGCCGGCGAGGGTCACGTGGCGCGCGCCGGCGAGGACGTTGCCGTCGTTCCAGGTCGCGGCGCGGCGGAGGAAATTGTTGCGCGGGTCGCCGTCCGCCAGCGTGTTCACGTCGACCAGGATCAGGCCCTCCTGGGCGTCGGTGACGACCGCGTAGCTGTACAGCGGATGGATGCGCTGCTCCTGATTCTCCTCCAGCAGGCTGAGGCTGGTGCCGTCGGGCTGCGGCCGCCGGGTCTCGGCCATCCGCGCGTTGCGGGTCGGCGCGACCGGCTGGTTGGTCGGCAAAGCGACGCAGGTGGCGTCGCGGCTGTCGATGCTGGTGTCGTGGCCGAGGGACGAGAAAGGCGCGGTGACGATCCGCTCGGAGACGCCCTTGTTGCCGATATTGGCGACGTCGTAGACGCGGAAGCCGCCGCGGCCCTCGGCGACGAACATATATTCGCCGCGCTGCTGGATGCAGCGGACCGCGCCGCCGGTGCGCTGGACGACGTTGCGGAACTCCTCGCGCGGGCGCGTCTCGCCGCTCCGGTTGCGGTCGAAGCTGCGGCCGCGGGTCCAGTCGATCAGCTCGCGCCCGTTCCGCTCGACGTGCATCCGATAATAATCCGGGTAGGCGAAGCGCTGGAGGTAGGAGCCGATCACCGCCTGCGGCTCGTCCCATTCGGTCACCCGCACCGCCTCGAACCCGCCGCCGAGGCCGACCCAGGCGTGCATGCCGACGAAGTTGACGAAATTGGTCCCCTGCAGCGTCAATTGCGCCATGATCGCATTGTTGTCGTTCGCGGCGGAGACGTGGCAGTCGCTGCACTGCTTGGTCTCGGTGCGGCGCACGGTGTGCGGGAAATGCGGCGCAAAGGCCTGGCTCGAATAGCCGGAAGCCGAGATCGGCGGCTGCTGCACGTAGATCCGCTCGCGGTTGATGTTGGTCGAGGAGAGGATCAGCGCCGAGGTCGAGCGCACCGGGGCGATGATGTTGCCGCGCGTGGTCATGTGGCGGCCGAGCTGGAACATGTCCTCGCGCGCGACCTGCGGATTGTAGGTCGCGAAGTTGCGCGTCTCCTCGCTCTCGTAGCGATGCGAGGCGGTGCGCCAGTTCGCCTCGATCGGCAGGTGGCAGCCGGCGCAGCTCGTCGTCCAGCTGAGGTGGCAGGTGAAGCAGGCCATCTCCCCGTCCGGATGGGCGAGGTCGCCGTCGGCGACGCCGGAGCCGAAGACGTACCGCCCCGTCTCCGCCCCGCTGCGCGACATCAGCTTGGAGCGCGCCGACAATTCGTTGAAGCAGGGGCCGGTCATCCCCTGCGAGGCGGGGAGGCAGGGCGGCAGGGTCCGGTCGACGCTGTCGCGGACCTGGCTCACCACCCATTCCCGCTCCGGGTCGACGATCGAGCGCTGGACCAGGATGCGGCGGCCATTCTCGTCGTCGCGCCATTCGAAGCGGCGGCGGCCGTCCTCGTTGCGCAGCAGCTCCAGATTGGTGCCGGTCGGCGGCGCGGCGGGACCGGAGGTGCGCAGGTTGGCGAAGGCGCGCGCGGTGCCGTGGCAGTCGCGGCAGCTGATCTCGATCGCGTTCGCCACCTCGCCGTAGATGAAGCCGTTGCCATGGCTGTCCTGCGCGAAATGGCAGTCGGCGCATTGCATGCCGCGCTCGGCGTGGATGTCCATCATGTGGACGGCGCGCCCCGGATTGGTGCCGGCCGGGACGAACAGGCCTTCGCCCTCGCGGCGGAAGGTGTCGGGGTCGCCCGGCGGGATGCGCCGGCCGTCCTCGTCGAGCAGATTGCCCTCGCGGTCGCGGCGGAAGATGGCGCGGAAGTTCCAGCCGTGGCCGTGATAGTCGGCGAATTGGGTGTGGCGGGCGATCGGGTTCACCCGGTCGTACACCTCGCGCAGGAAATCCGTGTCTCCCCACAGGCCCCGCGGCGCCGCGCCTTCGGGGTTGCGCTCCAACACCTCGTGGACCTGAGCCGCCGTCGGGTAACGCTGCTGGCGGAAGCTTTGCTCCTCCTCGGGCGTGCGCGCCGGGAGGCGGTTCTCCGGACCCGGCCACATCAGGTCGGCGTCGGACTCATAGTCCCACATCGTGTAGCCGAGATAGGAATTCAGGAAGATGTTGGGCTGGTGCATGTGGCAGACCATGCACTGCGAGGTCGGGATGGCGCGGGTGAAGACGTGGCGGATCGGATGGCCGCGCTCCCGCACCGCCTCGTGGTTGGAATCGGCCGGCGCGCCATGCTCGCCGCCGCGTTCGGTCAGAGCGGAGATGGTGGGGTCCACGGTCGCCGTCTGGCCGTCGCGGCCGTGCTCGGCATAGCCCAGGCTGTGCCGCGGCTCGCGGTCGTTGGCGTAGACGACGTGGCAGCCCGAGCAGCCCGAATGGCGATAGTCGCCGGGCTGGTCGTTGGTCCCCATGAACCACATGAACGGGTCGTTGAGCCGGGTCTTGTGGATGTTGAGGATCGGGATGGCGACGCGCAGCCCGGTGCCCGGGCCGCGGTTCGACTGGCGGACGTCGGGCCGTCCCGGCTCCTCGAGCCGCTGGATCGAACCCGAGGGGGAGGGGAGCCCGATCTCGGGGAATTGGGTGCCGATGGTGCGGCCGCCGCGCTCGAACACGCGGAAGATGTCGGCGGGCGGAACGACGTGCCAGGTCGGCAGCGGGTAGAGCTCGGCGAGGACGCCGCGGGCGCGTTGCTCCGGCGTGATCTGACCCGGCGTCACGCCCGGCGACTGGATGCGGGCCGGCTCGCCGGAGCGCGTATAGGCCTCTCCGAACAAATAGTTTTTGAACGGGATGATGCCGTTGTTGTAGGCGGCGCCGCCCCACAGCATCGCGCCGCTCGCCATCAAGGAGCGCTCGGCGGCCTCGATGATCTCCATATGGCAGGCGCCGCAGGCGTCGCGCGCGACGCGATAGTCGGACGGATTGACGAAGCGGACGAACTCGGGCGCCTCCACATTGAGCAGGGTGTAGGAGCGGCGCGGATTGGCGCTCGAGGGGAAGTGCCAGGCGCCGGGGTAGCGCGGCAGCACATGGGCGCGGTCGCGAAGGCCGGCGTCGTTCGTCCCCCCCGCCGACGCCACGATGCGCGGATTGCCGCCATGGCAGTCGACGCAGCCGAGCACGACCGCGGGCGTCGCATGCATGGTGTGGGCGTCGCTCGCGGTGTGGCAGGAGACGCAGCCAGCGCTCTGCGCTTCCGCCTGCGCCGGGTCCTGCGTACGCGGCGCCGCGCCGAACCGCACCAGGCTGTAGTCGCGCGCGACCGCTTTCTCTTTCTCCGAAGCGCCGGCCGGACCTGCGAAGATAGCCGCTGCCGCCATCCCCGCGAAAGCGGGGATCCAGATCAGGCGGCGGAGCCCCGCTCCAAGGCCGACTGGATTCCCGCGTTCGCGGGAATGACGAAGAAACGGCAGGCCCCCCCGCATCAGTAGCTCACGATCGCGTTCAGGAGGACCGAGTAATATCGGTCCCGGCGCTCGCTGTTCTCGAACAGGTCGCGAAAGCCTCCGCCGGGCTGGAGCACGGCCGCGGAGGCGCGGAAGACCAGGTTCTGCGTCATCCGCGGCCGCCAGATCGCCGCGGCGGAGACGTCCCAGCCGATGTCGTTGCCGATCGTCCCCTGCATCCTCAGCGCCTCCAGCGTCGCCGTGCGCGCGAACCAGAGGTGGTTGACGTTGGCGGAGAGGCGGACGGTGGGCGTGATATCGAAATCGGCGCCGGCGCCGAGCAGGATCGTGCCGGGGTTGGCGAAGTTGGACTGGCCCTGCTCCTTGGACGAGCGCAGCGAATTCAATATGCCGTTGCGGCCGTTGAGGCCGATCGCGCGGCCGCCGCCGGCGAAGGGGATGGACTGGCGGATCCAGTAGCTGGTGTCGGCCCCGGCGAAGATCGGATTCTCGAAGATCGCGTCGAATCCGCTTTGGGTGCCGTCAAAGGGATCGCCGTCGCCGCTCGCGTAGAGCGCCGCGCCGCGCAGGCGGATCCAGTCCCTGTCGTAGCTCGGCTCGACGGCGGCGAAGAAGCTGCGGATCGTCGCCGTCTCGCCGGTGAAGACGCTGCGCCGGTCCCAGCCGAACGCGCCGTAGAGCTGCGCCGACAGGTTGATCCGCCCGACATGCCCGTCGGCCCCGTAGCCGAGATAGGCGACCTCGTAATTTCGCCCCCGCAAATTGCCGATCAGCGCGGGCCGCGCCGGAAAGCCGTTGTCGTCCACCTCCACGCCGGCCCGCTCGCGGTTGACGTTGAAGGTGATGCTCGCCTGGCTCGTCATCCCGACGAAGGGGAAATCCTGGCGGAACAGGTTGGCGTGCAGGATCCAGTCCCGCCGCGGCCATTGCAGGATGTTGTTGAGGCCGGAATTGGTGTCCTTCTCGAGCCGCCAGACCGCCGCGACATTGTACTGGAAGCGGTTGTTGTCGCGGTTGCCGAACAGGCGCACGCCGAGCTGGTTGTCGTTGAACAGGAAGCCGCGGAAATCGAACTGGAAGGGCTGGATGCCGATCCGGATCGAATCGAAATCGAAGCGGTCGGAGACGTTGCGCAGATGGTCGTCGACGAACAGCTCCTGGACTCCGAGCGCATAGTCGAAGCGGTGGCTCGGGTCTGAAGGCCGCACCGAGAGGATGCGGCGCTCGGGCACGTCGGCATAATTGGCCTGGACCGCGAGCGTGACGCGATATTCGCGGTGCGGCGGCATATAGGCGGTGCTGCCCTGGATGAGAGCGGCGCCAAGGATGAAGGTCTGGGCGATGACCAGGCTCTCGCTGCGCCCGAACACGTCGAGGCTGCCCGGCCGCTGCGTCGTCTGCACGCCGACCGGGATCGGGAAGGTGCGCGGCTCGATCACCGTGTCGGAGACGGCGTTGACGGCCAGGAACCAGTCGTCGCCGTGCAGGCCGAGCGCGCGCTGGAGCCGGCAGCCGCGGCTGTGCGGACGTTCCTCGCCGACGCAGAGCGGGCGGTCGCCCTTCAGACTGTTCTGATTGTAGGGATCCCACCAGCGCTCGCGCACCACGCCGAGCGATTCGATCAGCCGCCACCGGTCCGGGACCGGGATCTGGTCGGTCGGAAAGGCTTCGGGCGGCGGCGAGCGGATCGCGCCGGGATTTTCCTGGACCACCGGATCGGGAAGATCGTGCTGCGGCACGCCGGGCCGGCGGCGGCCCTCCGGGTCCTCGGCCTGCTCCGGGGGGCGGTCGGCGGGAGGCTGCTGCCCTGGCCACCAGCCCTGTTCGGCAGGCTGCTGGTCGTCATTCCCGCTAAAGCGGGAATCCATGAACGCAGGCGGCGATAGCAGGACACTGAAAATGTTCATGGATCCCGGATCAAGTTCGGGATGACGGTCAGAGGGTGGAACGACCGCCGCGCCCAGTCCGGCCGAGGAAAGCAGGGAGACGAGGGGGGCCGCCAGCGTCATCGGCTACCGCCCCTGGCAGACATTCTGGTCGCTGGAGCCGAGGAACGGCGCGAACGGGCAGCCGACATAGCGCAGCCTGACGTCGTTGCCCCCGACGCGGACGACGATGTTGTCGGAGCGGATCGCCGGATCGGCATTGCCGAAGAAGCCGGTGCGGACGCCGCCATTATGGGTGCCGAGGAAGGCGATCATGTCGTCCTGGTCGATGCCGTCGCCCGAGACTCCGATCCCGCCCACCAAGGTCCCGTTGCGGTAGATGGGCACGCCGCCGGGGAAGATCTGGATGCCGTTGGCAATGCGGTTGGGGGCGGGCGCGGCGCTGCCGCATGGCTGCGGCACGTCGGTCAGCGCGCCGAGGACGAAAGCGACATGGGTGCGCACGTCCTGCTCGATCAGCGCCGATTGGAGGCCCGTCGAGAATGGGTTGAACTCGGCGATCGGGCGCGACAGCGGCCCCGGCGGCCGGCCCACCTCGCCGTCGGGGAAATAGGGGCGGTGGATGTTGCCGATCGCGCGGGCCGACCAGGCGGTCTGGCCGCTGAACGCGGCAAAGCTGCCGAAGAAGGCGCGCTCGGCGGCGACGAAGCCGCGCACGTCGGCGTCCGGATCGGCGAGCAGCCGGGTCTCGGCGGCCGGGTGGCTGAAGAACATCGCCGTGCGCGCTTTCTGCAGCGAGACGTCGATGCCGAAGATCGGCGCGTCCGGCGAGCGGACGATGCCGAGCACGGCGCCGTTGGTGTCGACCACCGAGATGGTGACTTGCGCGCGGCTGTCGAGCGGGCGGCGGATCTGCGCGCGCGCCGCGGTCATGAGCGTGAACGCTTCCTCGAGCAGGGCCCGCACGTCGGAGCCGCTGAGCGGAGGGAGGCTGGTCTCGGTGCCGCCGCGGATCGGGAAGCGGTTGGCGCCCGCTCCGTTGGTCAGGACGAAAGCGTCGCTGTTGGCGAACTCCGCCGCGTTGGCCGGCCGCACGCCCGACGCCTCGGTGCCGTAGGCGGCGCCGGCGAGGATGCCGCCGGTGGCGTCGTAATAGCCGCGGACGCTCACCAGGGCGCCCGCCGCGCCGTTGATCGCGGCGAACGGCTGGACCGTGCCGCTGGCGAAATCGCGCGGCTCGGCGTCGCTGTAGCGCAGCAAAGTGCCGTCGACGCTGACCCGGTCGGCGCGGATGTCGGCGGGCGCCTCGTAGCCGCGCGTGGCGGCGAGCGCGATCGCTTCCTCGGCGTCGCTGTCGACGTCGCGCACCTCGGGATCGAAGCCGTAGAGGCCGTCGGCCATGATGCCGACGCCGCCGATCAGCACGCCGTTGCGGTAGAGCGGGAAGCCGCCCGGATCGGCGGCGAGGCCGAGCGGCGAGCGCTTGGGTCCGACCAAAGCGGCGGGCCCGGGCGCGCCGAACCGGGTGTTGAGATCGGAGCAGGGCAGCGAGCTGAACTGGACTCCGAATAGGGGCCCGCTCTCCAGCCCCTGCGTCGCCGACGAGGGCGGGAAGTGCTCCTGGACGATCATGCTCGCCGTGCGGGTGGAGAAAGCGTTGCCCGCGGAGGAGAGGTAGGCGCCGGTCACCGCCTTGGCGATCGCGCCGGCGACCGCGCCCTGGACGTCGACCCCCTGCAGATCGTGGGTCGATCCGTTCGGCCCGGGCGGCACCAGCAGCCGCTGGTTCGCTCCGTTCATCGCGAACACGGCCAGCACGTTGCCGACCCGATCGACGACGGCGATGTTGGCCGGGAGGCCGCGCGCGCGCGCTTCGGCGACGGCGTTGGCGATCACCTGCTGGACGTCGGCGGCGCTCAGCCGGTCCTGCGCCGGCATTGCGTAATTCCCGCCTGCCGGAGGCGGCGTCGGCGGCGGGGGCGGGGAGGGCGGACCGCCGCCTCCGCCCCCGCCCCCGCCGCCACCGCCACCGCCGCACGAGGCGAGCAGGAGGCCGGCGGCGGCGAGAGCGGAGGTCCGGCGGCGCATCATCTCAGCCTTCGGATCGCCGCCGCGGCGCGCCCCAGCGCGGCGCGAAACTGCCGCGGATCATATTGATTGGGGTCGCGCACGGCCTGGTAGGCGAGGTTGACGTCGGCGCGGATCGCGTTGGCTTGCGCCGGCGTGGCGGACCCGCCGGCGACGAGCGCCGACAACAAAGTATCGGTCGCCATCACCGCCTGCACCGAGCCGGCATAATCGGTGAAACGCTCGGAGATGGCGCTGCTGGCGATCGCGTCGATCATCGCGAAGGTCTGGGGCGGGCCGAGGTTCGCCGAGCCGAAGGTCGCGGCCAGCGCCCGCGCGCTCTCGCGCAGGGCGGCGGCGGCGCGGACGGCGGTGATCCGGTCGCTGGCGATGGCGCGGTGGAAGTTGCGGCTGTCGCGCTCGAAGCGGGCGGCGAGCTCCGGCGAGACCACCCGCGCCGCCGCCGCCAGCATGATCATATTCTCGTCATTGTAGGGCGGCATGCCCTGCGGGATCGGGCGGCCGGGATTGGCGGCGGCGCTCGGCTCGAAGCGGGGATCGTCGGCGATGCGGCGGTGGCAGCTATGGCAGTCGAAGAAATAGAATTCGGGGAACAGCCCCTCGGTGCCGCGCTCGCTGGTCGCGAACAGGCTGAGCGAGCGCTCCAGCGCCATCGCCTGGCCGATCGCCCAGGTCCGCACCGCGTTCGGCCGGCCCTTGCGCGCATGATAGTCGGCGTCCTCGCTGTGATGCGCCTGGAGGGTGGTGAACAGGTCGAGCTCGAAGGCGATGCGGGGATGGCCGGCGGCCATGATCCGGTGGGTGACGAACTGGCCCTGGTCCGCGCTTCCGAAATGGCAATCGAGGCACACCCCGGCCCGCGCCCGCGGTTGATCGAGCGGCACCAGTCCCCGCGCAACGTTCGCCTGGTGGCTGCCGCCGACCGCATAATGGCTCGCCAGCCATCCGCCCGCGGCACCGTGGCAGCCCTCGCAGCCGACCCCGTCCGAGAGCTGGAATCGCGGTCCGCGCCGCGCCGCCGCCGCGGGCGTGGCGTGGCAGCCGAGGCACATCTCGGCGCGGCTCGCGTCCTCGTTCGCAAGGCCGAGCCGGCGCGCGATCGCGCGCGAGCGCTCCGAGGACAGCACCGTGAAGGCGCGGCTGTGGGCGCCGGCCGGGCTCGCCGGGTCCTGCCAGATCATCAATTCGTCCTGGCGGACGACGGCGCCGTTGCCTTCGCTGCGGCCGTGGCAGGTGGTGCCGCCGCAAGTGGCGACTCCGACGAAGGCGCTGCCCGGGCCGGCGGCGTTCTGCGCCTCCGCGGAAGGCACGCCGATCAGGAGGGTGACGAGGGCGGCAATGGCGGCGCCGAGCGACCCGAAGGCGATCGCAACTTCGCGATTGAGCCGCATGATACGCCCCCCGTTCCGCGCCGCCGGTCCGCCGGCAGTCCGGACACGGAGGGACTATGTTCAATGTGCCAAAGGCTTTCAAGCGCGATGTCCCGCGGTTTTCCGCGCTCGGATGACAGCCGTAACAAACTCCTCTAGCTTTGCCGGCCGCTGGGGGAGACGGCGCGATGACCAAAGCCTCGGACCTGTTCATCCACTGCCTCGAGGAAGAGGGGGTCGAATATGTGTTCGGCGTCCCCGGCGAGGAGAATCTCGATTTCCTGGACAGCCTCTCGCGCTCGGACAGGATCGCCCTGATCCTGACCCGGCACGAGCAGGGCGCGGGCTTCATGGCGGCGACCTACGGGCGCCATACCGGCAAGGCCGGCGTGTGCCTGGCGACGCTCGGCCCCGGCGCGACCAATTTCGTCACCGCGGCGGCCTATGCCCAGCTCGGCGGCATGCCGATGATGATGATCACCGGCCAGAAGCCGATCAAGAAATCGAAGCAGGGCCGCTTCCAGATCCTCGACGTCGTCGCGATGATGGGGCCGCTCACCAAATACACCCACCAGCTCGCCTCGTCGGACAATATCCCGAGCCGGGTGCGCGAGGCGTTCCGGCTCGCCGAGGAGGAGAAGCCCGGCGCGGTCCATCTCGAGCTGCCCGAGGACATCGCCGACGAAGAGACCGAGATGACGCCGCTGAAACGGAGCTTCGTCCGCCGGCCGCTCGCCGACGAGAAGTCGATCCGCACCGCGGTGGAGCGCATCCAGGCGGCGAAGGCGCCGGTGCTGGTCATCGCCGCGGGCGCCAACCGCAAGATGACTTCGAGGATGCTGACCGAGCTGGTCGACAAGACCGGCATCCCGTTCGTCACCACCCAGCTCGGCAAGGGCGTGGTCGACGAGACCCATAAGCGCTTTCTCGGCTGCGCGGCTTTGTCGGCCGGGGACTTTGTCCATCGCGCGATCGAGGCGGCGGACCTCATCGTCAATGTCGGCCACGACGTGATCGAGAAGCCGCCCTTCTTCATGTCGCGCGGCGGCGCCGAGGTCATCCACGTCTCGACCCAGACCGCCTCGGTCGATCCGGTCTATTTCCCGCAGGTGGAGGTGATCGGCGACATCGCCAACGCCGTCTGGCAGATCAAGGAGGCGATCGCGCCGTCGCAGGACTGGGATTTCGCGCCGATGCTTCGCGCCCGCGCCGCCGAGGTGGAGCATACCGCCTCGATGTGCGAGGACATGCGCTTCCCGGTCTTTCCCGCCTGCCTGGTGCGCTCGGTGCGCGAGGCGATGCCGGACAACGGCATCATCTGCCTCGACAACGGCGTCTACAAGATCTGGTTCGCGCGCAACTATCCCGCGCGGCAGCCGAACACGGTGCTGCTCGACAACGCGCTGGCGACGATGGGGGCCGGGCTGCCCTCGGCCATGGCCTCGGCGATGGTCTATCCGGGCCGCAAGGTGATGGCGATCTGCGGCGACGGCGGCTTCATGATGAACAGCCAGGAGATGGAGACCGCGGTCCGCCTGAAGCTCAACCTCACGGTGCTGATCTTGAACGACAACAGCTACGGCATGATCCGCTGGAAGCAGGCGAACATGGGCTTCGCCGACTGGGGCCTCACCTACGGCAACCCCGATTTCGTCAAGTACGCGGAGAGCTACGGCGCCCACGGCCACAGGGTGGAGAGCGCTGAGGGGCTGGCGGCGCTGCTCGGCCACTGTCTTTCGACCGAAGGCGTGCACCTGATCGACTGTTCGGTCGACTATTCCGACAACGACCGCATCCTGAACAACGAGATCAAGCAGCTGAGCGCGGCTTTGTGAGAGAGGCCCGGCGTCATTCCCCTCCCGTTGAGGGGGAGGGGTTAGGGGTGGGGTGGACTAAGGAACCCGCTGTGTGTTTCCGCAGACTCCACCCCCACCCAAACCCTCCCCCCTCGAGGGGGAGGGCTTCAGGCTGGAGCACGGCATGAAGCTCAAGGACACCTACCCCCTCTATCTCGCGAACGAGGCGAAGCAGCCGAACGCGGATCTCGAGGTCACCGACAAGTTCACCGGGGAGGTCGCCTTCCGCGTCGCCCTCGCCGACGCGGCGACGATCGACGCCGGCATCGCCGCGGCGGCCGAAGCCGCCAAGCCGATGGCGGCGATGGCGAGCTACGAGCGGCAGGAGGTGCTCAACCATTGTGTCGCGCGCTTCCGCGAGCGGTATGACGAGCTCGCCTTCGCCCTCTGCGTCGAGGCGGGGAAGCCGATCAAGGACGCGGAAGGGGAGGTCACGCGGCTGATCGACACCTTCCGGATCGCCGCGGAAGAGAGCGTGCGGATGACCGGCGAGGTCCAGCCGCTCGACATCTCGCCGCGCGCCAAGGGTTATCAGGGCATCTGGAAACGGGTCCCGATCGGGCCGTGCAGCTTCATCTCGCCGTTCAATTTCCCGCTGAACCTCGCCGCCCACAAGATCGCGCCCGCGATCGCGGTCGGCTGCCCGTTCGTGATCAAGCCGGCGAGCCGGACCCCGCTCGGCACGATCATCATCGGGGAAGTGCTGGCCGAGGCCGACCTGCCCAAGGGCGCCTTCTCGGTCCTGCCGGCCAGCCGCGACGGCGCCGACCTGTTCACGACCGACGAAAGGCTGAAGCTGCTCAGCTTCACCGGCTCGCCGCAGGTCGGCTGGGACCTGAAAGCCAAGGCGGGCAAGAAGAAGGTGGTGCTGGAGCTGGGCGGCAACGCGGCGGTGATCGTCGATCGTGACGCCGACCTGGACGATGCCGTCGAGCGGATCCTGTTCGGCGCCTTCTACCAATCAGGGCAGAGCTGCATCGGCGTCCAGCGGATCATCGTCCACGCCGACGTCTACGATGCCTTGAAGAAGAGCCTCGTGGGCAAGACGAAGGGCCTGGTCGCCGGCAATCCGCACGACCGCGAGACGTTCATCGGCCCGATGATCGACGTCAAGGAAGCCCAGCGGCTCGACAATTGGATCCGGGAGGCCGTCGAGGACGGCGCCACCCTGCTCTGCGGCGGCAAGCGGGAGGGCGCGATGCTCGAAGCCACCCTGCTCGAAGACGTGGACCGCTCCGCCACGCTCTATCGCGAGGAGGCGTTCGGGCCGGTCGCGATCCTCTCCCGCTTCAGCCGTTTCGACGACGCGCTGGCCGAAGTGAACGACAGCAAGTTCGGCCTCCAGGCCGGCATCTTCACCCGCGACCTGTTCAAGGCGCTCGACGCCTGGGACCGGCTCGAGGTCGGCGGCGTGGTCATCAACGACGTCCCCAGCTACCGGGTCGACAACATGCCCTATGGCGGAGTCAAGGACAGCGGCCTCGGCCGCGAGGGGGTGCGTTTCGCGATGGAGGACATGACCGAGATCCGAAACCTGGTGATCCGCCGCGGTGCGGGCGCGGCGTTGAGGGAGATGGGCGAATGAGGCGCCTCGCTCTCGCCGTGGCGCTGCTCGCCGCCTCCTGCAACGCCACTCACGAACGGGACGAAGCAGGCGTGCGCGAGGCCAATGCGCGCTACGACCGCGCGATCGTCGCCGGCGACCGCGCTGCGCTCGAGCGCCTCCTCGCGCGCGATTACGTCTACATCACGGCTGAGGCGACGGTCCGGGACCGCGCGGGGACGATCGCGCAGGTGACCTCCGGCCAAGTCCGCATCGCATCGTCCGGCAGCGAGGACGTGCGGGTGCGCTGGTTCGGCGACGTCGCTTTGGTGACGGGCCGCTTCAACGGCCAGGTGACGGCGGGCGGCAGCACCTTTCCCCATAACGAGCGCTACACGTCCATCTGGACGCGCAGCAGCGACGGCTGGCAGATCCGCCATGAGCATGCGAGCACGCCGTCGCCGGGCGTGGTCGACGAGCAGCAATAGAAAAGGCCGCCGGCTCTCGCGAGCGGACGGCCTCTCCTTCCAATGAGGCTGGCCGTCAGGCGTCGGCAGCTTCGCCGTCGTCGTCGGCGTCCGCTTCCGGCGTCTCCGCGGTCTCGGCGGCGTCGCCCGAAGTCTCGGCCGTCGCGCCGGGCTCGGCGTTCGGGTCGTAATCCTCGGTGAAGCCGGCTTCGTCCTTCTCGAACATCTCGGCCATGACGTCCACGCCCTGCGCCTGGAGCTCGGCCTCCTCGGGCGAGCGGGCGACGTTGACGCGGATGGTCACCGAAACCTCCGGATGGAGGGCGACGCGGACGTCCTGGACGCCGATCGCCTTGATCGGCTTGTCGAGCACGATCTGGTTCCTGGCGACCTTGTGGCCTTGCGCCTCCAGCGCCTCGGCGAGGTCGCGGGCGGAAACCGAGCCATAGAGCTGGCCGGTATTCGAAGCCTGGCGGATGAGCTGGACCGAAGCGCCTTCGATGGTCTTCGAATCCTTCTCGGCGGCCGAGCGGCGCTCGGCGTTGGTCGCCTCGATCTTCTCGCGATTGGCCTCGAAGACCTTGCGGTTCGCCTCGTTGGCGCGGAGCGCCTTGCCGTTGGGCAGCAGGAAGTTGCGGGCGAAGCCCGGCTTCACGTTGACCACGTCGCCGATGGCGCCGAGCTTCTCGATCCTCTCGAGCAGGATGACTTCCATTGCTCGCGCTCCTTATTTCACGACGTAGGGGAGCAGGCCGAGATGGCGCGCGCGCTTGATCGCGGTGGCCAGCTCGCGCTGCTTCTTGCCCGACACGGCGGTGATGCGGGAGGGGACGATCTTGCCCCGCTCCGAGACGAAGCCCTGGAGCAGGCGGACGTCCTTATAGTCGATCCGGGGAGCGTCCTTGCCCGAGAAGGGGCAGCTCTTGCGGCGGCGGAAAAATGGGCGACCCATGTGCTGATCCTTCTCTCTTACGCTTCGACGGCGTCTTCGCGGGCGCGGCGCGGGCCGCGATCGCCGCGATCGTCGTCGCGGCCGCGGCCGCCGCGATCGCCCCGATCCCGGTCGCCCCGATCACGGTCGCCGCGCTCGCGGTCGCGCTCGCCGCGGCGCATCATCGCCGAGGGGCCCTGCTCATGCTCGTCGACGCGGATCGTCATGTAGCGGATGACGTCCTCGTTGATCTGGGTCTGGCGCTCGAGCTCGGCGACGACGCCGGCCGGCGCCTCGAAATCGAGCGCGACATAATGCGCCTTGCGGTTCTTGGCGATCCGGTAGGCGATGTTGCGCAGGCCCCAGGTCTCGGTCCTGACGACCTTGCCGCCATTGTCCTCGACGATCTTGGTGGCGGTTTCCGCCAGCGCGTCGACCTGGGCCTGGGCGAGGTCCTGACGCGCGAGAAAGACATGCTCGTAGAGCGGCATGTTGCGCTTTTCCTTGTCTTGGCCGATCGCTGGCGCCGCCCAATGCGGACGCCCCTCCGGCTGTCGTCTCAAATTGAACCGGGGCTGGAGGACGCGCCTCAGCCCCGGACGAGGGGGCATGTGGCTCAAGGAACGCGAAAAAGCAACCCCCGGTCCGAAAGCCTAGAAGGCGATCAGCCCCTCGCGCAGGCGTGCGATCTCCGGCGGAGCCGAGGCGCCAGCCTCATTCCAGCCCGGGAAGCCGCCCCAGCGGAAGGCGAGGCGCAGATATTCGACGAAATCGACCTCGTACGGCGCGTCGCGCAGGCGCGCGTCGGCGACCGGGGAGGGTGCCCGCATCACATAGGGGCCGCCGCCGCTGATGTCGGCCTTGTGGAGCGCGTCGGGCGCGATCGAGACCTCCTTGGCGCCTTCCTCCTCGTCGAAATTCTCGAGCCAGGCGAGCGCGCCTTCGACCGGGTCGACCATCAGCGGATCCGGGAGGATGCGGGAGTCGCGCGGCGCGAGACTGGGATGCTCGCCGTTGAAATTCACTTCGCCGACCACCTCGTAGAAAGCGCGCAGCGATAGCGGCAGCGGCCCGCCCGCCATCTCCTCCAGCTCGGCAATCTCGGCGCGAATCTCGGGGCCGGGCGGGACGTGCGGCGCGTGGGGCGCCGGTTTGCGGCCGAACAGCCCCCCGAGCAGCCCCGCGCGGGCGGTCGGAGCGACGAATCGGTAGCCGATCCCGTGCAGCCGGTCCGCCAGCGTGCGCACGTTCCGCTCGACGCGGTCCATGGTCTCGTAGGCGACGGCCAGCGCATCGGCGGCGTGCTCCGGCGAGCGCACCTTGGCCTTGAGCGCGACGAGATCCTTCCACGCCTGCTCGTGCTCGCCGGCGAGGTAGCGTTCGTAATGAGGGAGGCTCGGCCCCTCCTCGCGGAGGCGCGCGATGCGCGCGGCATGATCGCGCGGCAGATCGGCCGACAAGATGGGCGCGCTCTCGATCTTCCGCTTGGACGGAGCGGGTCCGGCTTTGGCCGGTGCGGCGCGGCCGCCGGCGGTGAACCCGTCGCGAAAGGCCATGACGAGGGATCCGTCGGCCGCGCGCTCCACCTTCGTCGGCCGCTCGGAGAGCACCACTGCGTTGCGGAACGGCCACCACATCCCCGATCCGGCGGCGATGTCCCAAAAAGCCTGGATCAGAGGCGGCGGCGTCGCGCCCTTCGTGGAGACGAGCTGCTCGTCGCGCGCGATCTCGGCGTAGCTGCCGATCTGGCTGTATTCGTTGGCATATTCGGACGTGCCCATGAGCAGGCGGATGTCGGCCGCGCCGGCGGCGCGGGCCGCGTCGACCAGCATCCCGTCGCCGTGCTGGCCGAAGAAACGGAGCTCGTCGGCCCGCAGCGACTGGATGGCGGGATCGTCCATGTCCGCCATGTAATCGGGGAAGCTGTCGCCGATCACGTCCATCAGGAACATGATCCGCTCCTGCATCAGCGCCCTCGCCAGGCCCATGTCGCCGAACGAGGAATGGAGCCACCGCCCCGCCGCCTTCCGCGCCGCGGCATCGTCGCCCGCGCCGAGCCGGTCGCAGACCTCCTGCCGCGCTTCGCCGTAGCAGCGCGCCGCGGCGCCGCTCCCCGCATCGGGAACCAGACCTGCGATCGCCGATTCGCGCGCTGCGAGCGCAGCCACCGCCCAGATCGCCCCGAGTGGCGAATCATACCAGAGGAAGTGCCGCGGCTGGCCCAGCTCCGCCGCAGCGTAGAGCGCCCTGAGCGATGCCTCCACCGCGGCGCGGTCTACCGGCTCGGTGCTCAGCATCCTCGCCCGCCACTTTTCAGCGAAATCCACGGCTTCGGCCATGTCCCGTCCCCCTCGCCCAGATGAATAGGGCCGCACTGCTTACCAGCCGGTTGACCCGCGCCGGGCAGCAGCCTTGCCATGGCCGCGCCGCCTTTCTAGGCGGGCGCCGGACAAGAAGGGGCCCGCCATGCGCGCATTCATCTTCCCCGGGCAGGGGAGCCAGTCGGTCGGCATGGGCAAGGCGCTCGCCGAAGCCTCGGCGACGGCGCGCATGCTGTTCGAGGAGGTCGACGAGGCGCTCGGGCTGCACCTCTCCCGGCTGATGGCGGACGGGCCGATCGAGGCGCTGACGCTGACCGAGAACGCGCAGCCCGCGATCATGGCCAATGCGCTGGCGACCTTCCGGGCCTCTGGCATCGACATTTCCAAGGCCGATTTCGTCGCCGGCCACAGCCTCGGCGAATATACCGCGCTCGCCGCGGCGGGCTCGTTCGACGTCGCTACCGCGGCGCGGCTCCTCAAGCTGCGCGGGCAGGCGATGCAGCAAGCGGTGCCGGTCGGCGAGGGCGCGATGGCGGCCCTGCTCGGCGCCGATCTCGGGATCGCCCAGGCGGTCGCCGATGCCGCGGCCCAAGGCGAGGTCTGCACCGTCGCCAACGACAATGATCCGAGCCAGGTCGTCATCTCCGGCCATCGCGGCGCGGTCGAGCGCGCGCTCGAGATCGCCAAGGAGAAGGGGGCCAAGAGGGCGGTGCTGCTCCCTGTTTCCGCCCCTTTCCATTCGCCGCTGATGGAGCCCGCCGCCCGCGGCATGGAGCAGGCGCTCGCCGACACCGAGATCGCCCGGCCCGCCGTCGGCCTCTACGCCAACGTCACCGCCTCCCCCGTCTACGACCCCGCCGAGATCCGCCGCCTGCTCGTCGAGCAGGTCACGGGCATGGTGCGCTGGCGCGAAAGCGTCGCCGCCATGGCCGGGGCCGGAGTCGACCATTTCGTCGAATATGGCGGCAAGGTGCTGAGCCCCATGGTCAAACGCATCGCCCCCGACGCCCGCGTGACCAGCGTCGTCACGATGGACGACATGGACGCTCTGGTGAAGGAGATCTGAGCATGTTCGACCTTACAGGAATGACCGCTCTCGTCACCGGCGCCTCGGGCGGGATCGGGTCGGCGATCGCGGCGGCGCTGGCGGGGCAGGGGGCGCGGCTTGCCGTCTCCGGGTCGAACGCCGAGAAGCTGGAGGCGTTTCGCGGATCGCTGGGCGGCGATCATGTGGCGCTCGCCGCGAATCTGTCGGATGCCGAAGCGGTGGACGCGCTGGTCCCGCGGGCCGTGGAGGCTCTCGGCAAGCTCGATATCCTCGTCAACAACGCCGGGGTCACGCGCGACAATCTCGCCATGCGGATGAAGGACGAGGAGTGGTCGGACGTCATCCGGATCAATCTCGAGGCCGCTTTCCGCCTGGCCCGGGCGGCGCTGAAGCCGATGATGCGGGCGCGCCACGGCCGGATCATCTCGATCACGTCGGTGGTCGGATCCACCGGCAATCCCGGGCAGGCCAATTATGCCGCATCGAAGGCGGGGCTGGTCGGCATGTCGAAGGCGCTGGCTCTCGAGGTCGCCACCCGCAACATCACCGTCAATTGCATCGCGCCGGGCTTCATCCAGTCGGCGATGACCGACGTGCTGCCGGACGCGCAGAGGGAGGCATTGCTCGCCCGCGTCCCGGCGGGCCGGCTCGGCGCCGGGGAGGATATCGGGGCGGCCGCCGTCTTTCTCGCCAGCCGCGAGGCCGGCTACGTCACCGGCCAGACCATCCACGTCAACGGCGGCATGTTCTGAGCGCTTGGCGGCACGCCCGACCCGGTTTAGGCTGCGGCCGAACCGGGGGAGGAGTTTCATGAAGCGCTGGCACCTGTCGCTTGTCCTGATCGCCGCCGCGGCGGCCTTCGCCGCGCCGGCCGCCGCGGCCGACCCCGACCAGATCGGTTGTCCCGCCGATACTCTGAGCGGCGCCGACCGCGAGCGTCTGGTCGAGCATGTCCGCCACCAGGGGCAGCCGACCGAGCCGGCGATGCAGGTCTTCTACCGCAGCGTCGACGGCTGCGTCGCGCGCCACGGCTGGTCTGCCGGCGCGGCGCGGCAGGCGATCGTCTACAATCTCGCATTCATCGGCCAGCGCGAGACGCGGGCAACACTCCAGCAGCGCGGTGTCGACGTGGCCGAGATCGAGCGGCGGCTGCTCGCCGATGCCGGCACCATCGCCGCCTCGCGCACGGATTCCGCGCCCGAAGCCCTGCTTGCCTTCTACAACCGGCTCGATCCCGCGATGAGAGAACGGCTGGAGGCCGACGCGCGCGGCGACACGGCGGAGCTTCTCGGCTCCTTCCTCATGTTTCGTGCCGCGGTCGAAACAAGTCGCGCCGATTTCGCCGCGCAGTAGACGAGCGCGGCCCGCTTCGGCTCCGCCTCGTCTCGCCCACTTGCGCGAAGCCCGGCCATGCGGCTAGGGCACAGGACAAAGACGAACAGGAGGAAGGTGACCA
The DNA here is from genome assembly GCA_034668525.1 of Sphingomonadales bacterium. Lineage (GTDB taxonomy): Bacteria > Pseudomonadota > Alphaproteobacteria > Sphingomonadales > Sphingomonadaceae > Allosphingosinicella. Next base: position 1,275 of record JAXDPC010000193.1, on the reverse strand, counting down.
TGAGCGAGACCGCCGATCGGGTGAAGAAAATCGTCGTCGAGCATCTCGGCGTCGAAGCCGACAAGGTGACCGAGGAAGCGAGCTTCATCGACGATCTCGGCGCCGACAGCCTCGACATCGTCGAGCTGGTGATGGCGTTCGAGGAGGAGTTCGGGGTCGAGATCCCGGACGACGCGGCCGAGAAGATCACGACCGTCAGGGACGCGATCGAATATATCGACAACAACAAGGCCTGAGGGCGGGGAGCGCTCCCCTCCGTTCGCCCTGAGCGTGTCGAAGGGCTGTCCTTCTTCGAGGCGGCCCTAGAAAATGCAGGGCTTCGACAGGCTCAGCCCGAACGGGCTTGGGCCTGTTGGCTTTTTTGGAGACTCTATCATGCGCCGTGTCGTCGTCACCGGTCTCGGAATGGTCTCGCCCTTGGGCGGCGACATCGAGACGAGCTGGAGCAACATCCTCGCTTCGAAGAGCGGCGCGACCCGCATCACGCGCTTCGACCCGACCGATTATGCCTGCCAGATCGCCTGCGAGGTGAAGCCGCCGGAGCACGAATACGGCTTCGATCCGGGCAAGCGCGTCGATCACAAGATCCAGCGCCAGGTCGATCCGTTCATCGTCTACGGGCTCGATGCGGCCGGGCAGGCGCTCGAGGATGCCGGCCTCACCGACATGAGCGAGGAGGACCGCTTCCGCGCCGGAGTCTCGATCGGGTCGGGCATCGGCGGGCTGCCCGGCATCGAGAAAGAGAGCCTCGTCCTTCACGAGAAGGGGCCGCGGCGCGTCTCCCCGCATTTCGTCCACGGCCGGCTGATCAACCTCATCTCCGGACAGGTCTCGATCCGCTACGGCCTGATGGGGCCGAACCACGCCGTCGTCACCGCCTGCTCGACCGGGGCGCATTCGATCGGCGACGCGGCGCGAATGATCTCGATGGACGATGCCGACGTGATGGTCGCCGGCGGCGCCGAGAGCGCGCTCTGCCCGCTCGGCATCGCCGGCTTCTCCCAGGCGCGGGCGCTCTCCACCCGCAACGACGAGCCGGAGAAGGCTAGCCGCCCCTACGACGTCGATCGCGACGGCTTCGTGATGGGCGAGGGCGCGGGCGTGGTCGTGCTCGAGGAATATGAGCGGGCCAAGGCGCGCGGAGCCAGGATCTATGCCGAGATGGTCGGCTACGGCATGTCGGGCGACGCCTATCACGTCACCGCGCCGCACCCCGAGGGGGCGGGCGGCTACCGCGCCATGGAAGTGGCGATGAAGCGTTCCGGCCTGGAGCTG
>JAXDPC010000192.1:0-7105 GCA_034668525.1 Sphingomonadales bacterium | reverse complement strand
GAGGCGCAGGTGACCTGGCGCCGCCGCGGCGAGATCGGCGCCAAGTTCATCGTCCCAATCGACCTTTCCCGCTGCACCGCGGCGAAGCTCGACGACGAGACGGTGCTGGCGCGGCTGCTGGTCGAGCGCGCCGAGGCGCGCAGCACCGGCCGCTTCACCCACGAGCAGAAGCTGCGCCGGCAGATCCTCGGCGCATTGCCGATGCGGCGGGTCGAGCCGTGACCGACCGCTCCGCCGCCCGCTTCAATCCGCTCTTAACCCGCGCAGGCTAAAGCGGGCGCATGGGGCGGGATTTTGTGGCCTGGGCGGCGCGGGCGCTCGGCATCGGCGAGACGGCGACGCCGTTCGGACGGGCCATGCTCGAGGTACGCTACCGCGCGCTGCAACGGCAGATCCCGTTGCTTTACGTCATTGCGCTCGGCAACTTCATCGGACTCCACCTCGCCGTCGAGGCCACCGAGTTCGACCGGCTCAGCCACCCGGTCAATCTGATCATGCTGATCGTCGTCGTCCGCCTCGCTTATTGGGTGCGGACGCGGGCGCGCTCGCTGCCGCCGGACCGCATCCTCGCCGAACTGTGCAAGACCTGGCTGCTCGCAGCCGTGTTCAGCACGGCCTTCTGCTACTGGGCGATCCGGCTGTTCGCAGGCGGCGACCCGGTGCAGCAAAATTACATCGTGCTGTTCGCGAGCCTGGCGGCGATCGGCTGCGCCTACGGCCTGTCGAGCTTCCCGAGCGCGGCGCGGCTGCCCTTGCTGCTGTTCGCCCTGCCGCTCGCCACCTTCCTGGTGCTCTCGGGCCGGACCGGGCATATCGCCGTCGGCATCAGCCTCGGCCTGATCACCCTGCTGATCGGCCGCCTGCTCGAGATCCACAATCAGGGCTACACGGAGCTCGTCCGCTCGCGCTCCGCGGTCGAGGCCGAGCGCGAGCGCGCGCAAAAGGCGGAGGCGACCGCTCTGGCCGAGAAGGCGCGGGTGCGCGAGGTCGCCGACACCGATCCGCTGACCGGTCTCGCCAACCGCCGCGCCTTTCTCGCTTTGCTGGAGGGCGTCGTCGCCGTCGACGGGCGCAGCCGCCCGGTGACGCTGGCGATGGTCGATCTCGACGGCTTCAAGCCGATCAACGACACGTTCGGCCACGCCACCGGCGACGCGGTGTTGCGCCAGATCGGCGAGCGGCTGCGCAACGCGGGAGGCGCCGGCAGCGTCGCCGCGCGCATGGGCGGCGACGAGTTCGCCTTGCTGGTGCCGAGCTGCGCCAGCCGCGCCGCCGCGGCGCGGCTCGGCGCCCGCATCGCCTTCGAGCTGCGCCGGCCCTATGAAGTGGACGGCAGGGAGTTCCGCCTGTCGGGCGGTTGCGGCCTGCTCCTGATCGAGCCCGACGACGGCGATCTCACCCTCGCGCTCGGCCGCTGCGACACGGCCCTCTATCGGGCCAAGCAGCGCGGCCGAGGCGAATATGCGCTGTTCACGCGCGAGATGGAGAAAGTGACCCGCCGCCGGGCCGCGCTCGAGCGGGCGCTGCGCGATCCGGCGGTCCACAACCAGGTCCATCTCGCCTTCCAGCCGATCTGGGAGCTGGAGAGCGGGCGCCTGCATTCGTTCGAGGCGCTGGCGCGCTGGGAGCATCCCGAGCTCGGCCCGGTGTCACCGGGCGAGTTCATCCCGATCACCGAGCAGATTCATGCCGTCGAGGCGATCGGCGCGACCCTGCTCGAACGGGCCGCGACGGAGGCGGGCCGCTGGCCGGACGCGGTGCTGCTGTCCTTCAACCTCAGCGCGGTCCAGCTCTGTTCGGCCGACGCGGCGTGGCGCATCCTCGAGACGGTGGCGAAAGCGAAGCTCGATCCGGCGCGCCTTCAGCTCGAGGTGACCGAGACGGCCCTGCTGGTCGACTTCGATTCGGCACGGCGCAACCTCCGGCTACTGCGCGAGTCGGGCGCGCGGATCGTCCTCGACGATTTCGGCGCCGGTTATGCGTCGGTCTCCTATCTGCGCGAGATCGATTTCGACGCGATCAAGCTCGACGGCTCGCTGGTGGTGGCCGCCGCCGAATCACCCTCGGCGCTCCGGCTCCTGCGCGGAGTGGTGCAGCTCTGCGCCTCGCTCGGCGTGCCCTGCGTCGCCGAGCATGTGGAGACGGAGGCGCAACTTGCAGTGCTGAAGCGGCTCCATTGCCGCTACGGCCAGGGCTTCCTGCTCGCAGAGCCGCTCGCGGCCGCGGCGGCGCGCGCCTTGGCCGCATCGCGGGTCCTGCCGCTTGCCGGAGGGAGACGGCGCGCCGCGGCCTGAGGTCCGACATCTGTCGGGTTGCTGGGTTCTGCGAATGTGATAACATTACATCCTTCCTTGGGAGGATGCCAGATGCGTTACCTCGCTTTGCTGCCGATGACCGCCCTCGTCCTGGCCTCGCCGATGAGCGCGCCCGCCCCGGCTCAGCCGTCGCGCGCGGCTCCGGGGTCGCCGGACGATCCGGACGCGGTCTGCCGGCCCTTCATGGAGCAGCTCCGGGCCGATCGCGACGACATGGCCGGCCACGGCCGCGGTCCGCGGCGGATGGCGGGAAACAACGGCGGGAACACCGGCGTCACGGGCCGCAGGGTGCCGCAGCCGCAGATGGTGCCGCCCCCCATGCCGTCGCCGCCGCCGCCGCCCGCTCCGCCGCCGCCCGTCGTCGCCATGCCGACCGCGCCCTCGGTTCAGGGATTCGTCAATGTCGGGCCGCAACAGGATCGCGAGCGTTATGCCGGCGAGCCGGTGGCGACCGTCCGGTCCGTCGCCGAGGCGCCGGTCTCGACCTTCTCGATCGACGTCGACACCGGCAGCTACGCCAATGTGCGGCGGATGCTGGGGAACGGCGAGATGCCGCCGCAGGCGGCCGTCCGCACCGAGGAGATGCTGAACTATTTCCGCTACGATTATCCCGCGCCGCGCGACCGCACCCAGCCCTTCAGCATCACCACCTACATGACGACGACGCCGTGGAACGCGGAGACGCGGCTGCTGCGCGTCGGCCTGCGCGGCTACGACCTGCCGCGCGCCGAGCGGCCGCCGGCCAACCTCGTCTTCCTGGTCGACGTCTCGGGATCGATGGACACGCCGGACAAGCATCCGCTCGTCCAATGCTCGCTGGCGCTGGTCGCGCGCCAGATGGGGCCGCGCGACCGCGTCTCGATCGTCGCTTATGCCGGCGCGGCCGGGCTGGTCCTGCCGGCGACGGGGGACCGCACCGAAGTGGAGAAGGCGCTCGGCCGGCTGCGCGCCGGCGGGTCGACGGCGGGCGGGGCGGGGATCCAGCTCGCCTATCGCACGGCGCGCGAGAATCTGATCGAGGGCGGGATCAACCGCGTCATCCTCGCCACCGACGGCGACTTCAACGTCGGCGTCACCGACAATGAGGCGCTGATCGACATGGTCGAGCGCGAGCGGGCGAGCGGCATCACGCTGACCACGCTCGGCTTCGGCACCGGCAATTACAACGAGGCGATGATGGAGCAGATCGCCGACCACGGGAACGGCAACTATTCCTATATCGACACCCCGCGCGAGGCGCAGAAGGTGCTCCAGCAGGAGCTCGCCTCGACCTTGTTCACCATCGCCCACGACGTGAAGATCCAGGTCGAGTTCAACCCGCTCTATGTCAGCGAATATCGGCTGATCGGCTATGAGAACCGGGCGCTCGCCGAGCAGGATTTCGACAATGACGCGGTCGATGCGGGCGAGATCGGCGCCGGGCACCAGGTCACCGCGCTCTACGAGATCGTGCCCGCCGGGAGCCGGGGCTGGATGCCGGAGCGGCGCTATCCGGAGAACCGGCCGCAGGCGACCGGCGCGGCGAACGGCGAGCTCGCTTTCCTGAGGCTGCGCTACAAGCTGCCGGGCGAGGACCGGTCGCGGCTGATCGAGCGGCCGCTGGCCTCGTCGCTGGTGGCGAGCGCGCGGGCGCCGCGGGGCGACAGCGCCTTCGCGGCGGCGGTCGCCGCTTACGGCCAGCGGCTGCGGGGCGATCCGTGGCTCGGGCAGTTCGGCTTCGCCGACGCGCGGCGGCTCGCGCAGGGCGCGGCCGGAGGCGACTGGTGGCGCCGCGAGTTCCTGCGCCTGACCGAGCTCGCCGAGCAGCACGCGGTCAAGGGCGCGGCGGCGGGCGGCGGAGACCGCTAGTGCGTCCGCCAGCCTAACGGCGTCCAGCGCAGGCGCCGTCGCTCCGCCTTCCGCTCAGGGGACTCGCCCTCGTAGCTGACCGGCTCCGCCCGCATCTCCAGGTGCGGGTCGTCGAAGGCGTTGAGGTTGAGGGTCGCGAGGCGCGCTTCAGGCGGCCCGAACACGGCGCCGACATAGACCCCGCAGCGCGGGCATAGGAGGTAATCGCTGCTGCACGAGGCGAAGCGATAGAGGAGCGGTGGGAGGGTGCACTCGATCGTGGCTGCGCCCTCCGGATCGCTTACCGTCCGGGCGCCGTGCTTGCGGCAGAAAGAGCATGAGCAGGCGCGGGGCGCGAGAGGCCGGTCGCTCTCGAAGCTGATGTGGACCGCGCCGCAATGGCAGGTGCCGGTGTACCGCATCGCTGCTGGAATATCACGGAGCCGCGGCGGGCGACAGGCGGGCCACCCAAATGACGTGGCGGCCGCCGCGGCCGTGGGCGGCGCGGGCGACATGCTCCTCGACCGAGAAGCCGGTCTTGCGGAGCCGCGCGGCGAAGGCCGGGCTGGGCGCGGCCGACCACAAAGCGAGGACGCCGCCGGGGCGGAGGGCGGCGCGGGCGGCGGCGAGGCCGGCGCGGGTGTAGAGGCGGTCGTTGCTTTCGAGCGTGATCCCGTCGGGGCCGTTGTCGACATCGAGGAGGATGGCGTCCCATTGCGAGCCCGGGCGGATCAGCGCGGCGACGTCGGCCGCTTCGATCCGCACCCGCCGGTCGTGGAGGCTGCCGGCGAACAGATGGGACAGCGGACCCCTCGCCCAGGCGATCACCGCCGGCACGATCTCGGCAACGACGATCTCCGCGCCGGGCCCCAACTCGGCCAGCGCCGCGCGCAGGGTGAAGCCCATGCCGAGGCCGCCGATCAGCACCCGCGGCTTCGGCCGGGCGGCGACCGGGGCGGCGGCCAGGGCGGCGAGCGCCTCCTCCGAACCGCTCTTGCGGCTGTTCATCAGCTCGTTGGCGCCGAGCATGATCGAATATTCCTCGCCGCGGCGGACGAGGCGGAGCGCGCCGCCGCCGGGGAGCGGGGCGGTGTCGAGGAGCTCGCGCGGGACCAAAGACCCGGAGCGCTCAGACGTCGAGATTGGCGACGTTGAGCGCATTCTCCTGGATGAAGTCGCGGCGCGGCTCGACGACGTCGCCCATGAGGCGGGTGAAGATCTCGTCGGCGAGATCCGCCTGCGCGACCTCGACCTTGAGCAGGCTGCGATGCTCGGGATCGAGCGTCGTCTCCCAGAGCTGCTCCGCATTCATCTCGCCGAGGCCCTTGTAGCGCTGGATGGCGAGGCCCTTGCGGCCCGCCGCGAGGATCGCGTCGAGCAATTCGGTCGGCCGGCGGATGAGGACCCCCCGCGCATCGGGCGCCCGTTCGGGGGGCGGGATGCCGTCGACCTGCTCGTGCGGCGTGTCGCCGTCGGGGCTCGGCTCCTCCTCGCGGGCCTGCGACGGGGCGGCTTTCACCGAAATGAGGCGCGAGGCCGTGGCGTAGCTCGAAGCCTGCTCGGCGGCGAGGCCGTGGAGCTTCCGCGCTTCGGCCGAGGCGACGAACTTATGGTCGACGACATGGTGATCGGTCACGCCGCGCCACAGGCGGCGCAGCACATAGTCGCCGTCGGCGCCGATCTCGCCCGTCCAGGTCGATTCCTCGTCGCTCGCCTGGAGGAAGGCGGCCGCTCGGCCGATCGCCTCCGCGCGCCGGTCGGCGCGGAGATTGGGGTTGAGCGCGCCGTTCAGCGCCAGCGCTTCGATCAGCCCGGGATCGTAGCGCTTGGGCACGTAGCGCATCAGGCTGCGCACCCGACGGGCGTGGTCGGCGAGAGAGTGGAGGTCGTCGCCGGAGCGCGCCCCCTCCCCGGTCTCGAGGACCATCGAGCCGATGCCGGCGTCGATCAGATATTCCTCGAGCCTGTTGTCGTCCTTCAGATAGACTTCGGAGCGGCCCTTGGCGACTTTGTAGAGGGGCGGCTGGGCGATGTAGAGGTGCCCGCGCTCGATGATCTCGGGCATCTGCCGGTAGAAGAAGGTGAGCAGCAAGGTGCGGATATGGGCGCCGTCGACATCGGCGTCCGTCATGATCACGATCTTGTGGTAGCGCAGTTTCTCGATGTTGAAGTCGTCGCGGCCGATGCCGGTGCCGATCGCCTGGATCAGCGTCCCGACCTCCTTCGACGACAGCATCCGGTCGAAGCGGGCGCGCTCGACGTTGAGGATCTTGCCCTTCAGCGGCAGGATCGCCTGGTTGTGGCGGTTGCGGCCCTGCTTGGCCGAGCCGCCGGCGCTGTCGCCCTCGACCAGGAACAGCTCCGACTTGGCCGGATCCCGCTCCTGGCAGTCCGCCAGCTTGCCGGGCAGCGAGGCGATGTCCATCACGCCCTTGCGCCGGGTCAGCTCGCGCGCCTTGCGCGCCGCTTCGCGGGCGGCGGCGGCGTCGATGATCTTCTGGACGATGGTGCGGGCGTGGCCCGGATTCTCCTCGAGCCATTCGCTCAATTTGTCGGCGATCAGGCTCTCGAGCGGCTGGCGCACTTCGGACGAGACGAGCTTGTCCTTGGTCTGCGACCCGAACTTCGGATCGGGCAGCTTGACCGAGACGATCGCGGTCAGGCCCTCGCGCATGTCGTCCCCGGTGAGGCTGACCTTCTCCTTCTTGAGCGCGCCGGACTTGTCCGCATAATTGTTGAGCGTGCGGGTCAGCGCCGCGCGGAAGGCGGCGAGGTGGGTGCCGCCGTCGCGCTGGGGGATGTTGTTGGTGAAGCAGAGGACCTGCTCGTAATAGCTGTCGTTCCACTCGAGCGCGACGTCGATGCCGATGTCGTCGCGCTGGCCGTGGACGGCGATCGGCTCGGGGATGAGCGGGGTCTTGGCGCGGTCGAGATAGCGGACGAAGGCGGCGATCCCGCCTTCG
>JAXDPC010000191.1:0-13695 GCA_034668525.1 Sphingomonadales bacterium | reverse complement strand
CCACCACCCTTCGGGTGGTCCCCCTCCCCATCTGGCGATGGGGAGGAACCTAGTGCCGCGTGCCCTTGGGCGCTTCGACCCTGCTCTTGTGGCGGTCGAGCTCGTCGCCGGCCAGGCCGACGATGTGGATGACGTTGGTCGATCCCGGAGTCCCGAACGGCACGCCGGCGATGATGACGATCCGGTCGCCGGCCTTGGCGACGCGGTGGCGCAGCGCCATGCGCTTGGCCTTGGCGATCATCTCCTCGAAATTGGCGACGTCGCGGGTCCGCACCGCGTGCGCGCCCCAGAGCAGGCCGAGCTTGCGCGCGGTCTTGAGGGAGGGCGTGAGCACCAGCAGGGGCACGGCGGGCCGCTCGCGCGACAGCCGCCGCGCGGTCGAGCCGGACAGAGTGAAGCAGACGATCGCCGCGGCGTCGACGGTTCCCACCATCGTGTTCGCCGCCTGCGCGATCGCGTCGGCGGTGGTCGCGTCGGGCAAAGTCTCGGTGAAATGGACGCGGGCGCCGTGGCTCGGATCGGCTTCGACCGCGGTCGCGATCCGGTTCATCATCGAGACCGCCTCGCACGGATAGTCGCCCGACGCGCTCTCGGCGGAGAGCATCACCGCGTCGGCGCCGTCATAGACCGCGGTGGCGACGTCCGAGACCTCGGCGCGGGTCGGCGTCTGCGAATTGATCATCGATTCGAGCATTTGCGTCGCGACCACCACCGGCCGTCCCATCCGCCGCGCCGTCTCGACGATCCTTTTCTGGAAGGGCGGCACCTGCTCCGGCGGGAGCTCGACGCCGAGATCGCCGCGCGCCACCATCACGGCGTCGGCCATTTCGAGGATATCCTCCAGCCGCTCGATCGCGGCCGGCTTTTCGATCTTGGCGAGCAGGGCCGCGCGGCCGGCGATGAGCTTGCGCGCCTCGGCCACGTCCTCCGGCCGCTGGACGAAGCTCAAGGCGATCCAGTCGCAATGATGGTCGAGCGCGAACGCCATGTCCGCGCGGTCCTTGTCGGTGAGCGCCGCCAGCGGCAGCACCACGTCCGGCACGTTGACGCCCTTGTTGTTCGAGATCCGGCCGCCCACCTCGACCACCGTCTCGATCCGGTCGGGGGTGACGCCGGTCACCCGCTGGACGATCTTGCCGTCGTCGATCAGCAGCCGCGTCCCCGGCCCGACGGCGTTGAAGATCTCGCGGTGCGGCAGATCGACCCGGCGCGAATCCCCGAGCTGCTTGTCGCGGTCGAAGGCGAAGACCTGGCCGCGCTCGAGCTCGACTCCGCCGCCGGCGAAGGCCCCGACGCGCAGCTTCGGGCCCTGCAGGTCGGCGAGGATGGTGGTCGGCCGCTCGAGCTCCTTTTCGAGGCCGCGGATGGTCGCGATCGCGCGCAGGTGATCGGCATGGGTGCCGTGGCTCATGTTGATCCGGAAGGCGTCGGCGCCCGCCTGGGCGAGCCTCCGGATCATCTCCGGCGAGTTGCTCGCGGGCCCCAAGGTGGCGAGGATCCGGACCTTGCGCGAGCGCGGCACGAATTGGCTGTGGAGCGTTTCGGAGTTCGCCATTGCCGCTGCGCATAGCCGCACCTAAGGCGGCCGCTCAACCCCGGACGGAAGAAGGAAAGATGGCGGAAGGATCGATCGCGGCCGACGAACTGAGGCTGCTCATCGAGCGCATCGAGCGGCTCGAGGAGGAGAAGAAGGCGATCGCCGACGACGTCAAGGACGTCTACGCCGAAGCCAAGGCGCGCGGCTACGACACCAAGACGATGCGCGCCATCGTCCGTCTCCGGCGGATGGAGACCCATGTCCGCCAGGAAGCCGACGCGCTGCTCGAAACCTACCGGGCGGCGCTCGGGCTGGCCTGAGCCGCCCTTGCGCCTTTCCTCGGCGGCGCTAGGTTGCGCGGCGGGAGGGGAGGGTCATGACCGATGCGAGGTCCGGCGCCGCATTGCCGGCGCGGGCCGACGGCTTTTTCGCTTTTCTCGCCGGGGCGCTGGCGGCGCTGGCGGACCGCGCCCTCCTCCTGCCCGTCCTGCTGCTGACCTTGCTCCTCACCCTCGCCAATATCGTCCTCGCCGGCAGCCTTCCGGAGACGCGGTCCGAGCTGCTGCTGTTCGAGGCTGTGGCGCTGGCGCGGGTGATCGGCCTGCTGCTGCTGTTCGTCGCGATGCTGCGCATCGTCAACCGCAGCTTGCGCTCGCCCTGGCGGCCCGACGCCGGCCTCGCCCTCTACGGCCTCACCTTCCTGTTCGGCGTGGGCCTCACGCTCGGCCTCGCCCGCTTGCTCGGCGGAGGCGTCGATCCGGCGGCGGCGGGCGTGATCGTCGGGGCGGGGGTCTCGATCGTGACCGCGCCGCTTACCGCCTGGTTCGTGGCGATCGCGGTCGAGCGTCCGCTCGCCTGGCGCGCCGGCCCCTGGCTGCGCGGATTCGGGACCTGGCTGCCGCCGCTGCTCTTGTGGTCGCTGATCCTGATCGTTCCGCTCGGCCAGCTCCACGCGACGATCGACGGCATGCTGGTCGAGAGCGCCGGCCTCTGGTTCTGGCCGCTCGCCTTGGCCGACGGCCTGCTGGGCGTCCTGCTCGCCTTGCTCGGCCTCGGCCTGGCCAGCGCCGCCTACAGGTCCGTTGCGCGAGGCTGAGCCTCTCGGCGCGCGGCGGCGCGTCTTTCTGGCCGCGGCCGCCGCGGCCTTGCTCACGTCGCCGCTGCCCGCCCAGACCCGGTCCATAACGGTGCCGAATCCGGGCTTCGAGGACGGTGCGCCCGGCGCGCCGCCGCCCGGATGGCGCGGCAACATGCGCGCCGTGCCGGGCGCGCCCTATCACGCGCTCATCGACCCTGCGGGGCCCCGCACAGGCAACGCCAGCGTCCGGATAGAATCGGTCGCCGGCGCGACGGCGGATGGCCCGCCCTTCGCATCCCTCTCCAGCGGGATCGACGCCACCCCCTATCGTGGCCGTCGCCTCCGCTTCACCGCTGCGGTCCGCGCCGGAACGCCGCCGGCGGAGGCGATCGGCCTCTGGTTCAGGGTAGACCGGGGCGGGGAGCGGCGCGGCTTCTTTGACAACATGGCCGACCGGCCGATCCGCAGCCCCGTCTGGGCGGATTATGCGATCGAGGGCGACGTCGCGCCGGACGCGACCGTCATTCACTTCGGCATCCTCCTGTCGGGCTCGGGCCAAGCCTGGCTCGACGACGTCCGGCTCGAGGATATCGGCCCGGCCAGCCCCGCCGCCTCGCCCACGGTGAGCCCCGCCGAAGTCCTCGAGCGCGCCATCGCCTTGCTGCGCGAGCATCATATCAACAGCGCGTCGGCGGATTGGGACGCGCTCGCCGCCGAGGCGCGCCGCCGCATCGCCGGCGCCGTCGAGCCGCGCGACGCCTACCCTGCCATCCAATATCTGATCGACGCACTGGGGGAGAGGCACACGATGCTCCGGATGCAGGGCCCCTGGGGACGGCCCGGCTCCGGTGCGCCGCGCGCCATCCCGATGCCGAGCTATGCGCTCGTCGATGGGCGCTACGGCCTGGTCCGCCTGCCCGGCTTCCTCGGCACGCCGGAAGAGGCGGAGCGCTACGCGGGAACGTTGCGCCGCGGCCTGACCCTGCTCGACGGCCGGCGCCTGTGCGGCTGGATCGTCGACCTTCGCGACGACACGGGCGGAAACATGTGGCCGATGCTAAACGGCCTCGACCCGTTGCTCGGCCGCGCGCCGTTCGGAAGCTTCCGCTCTCCGTCGGGACACCTTGCGCACTGGGGCCGCGCAGCCGGCGGGATCCGTCCGGGCGACGTGGAGGCCGATCGGCCGCCGGCCTTCCTGCTCCGCGCGTCCGGGGCGCCGGTCGCGGTCCTGCTCGGCCGGCGGACGGCAAGCTCCGGGGAGATGACTGCGATCGCCCTGGAAGGGCGTCCCGGCGCGCGCAGCTTCGGCACGCCCACTGCCGGCCTCTCCACCGCCAACAGCTCCTTCCCGCTGCCCGACGGCGGCTGGCTGATCGTCACCACCTCCTACGCCCGCGATCGTACCGGCCACGAATATGCCGGAGCGATCGAGCCGGACGAAGCCACTCCGCCTGCCGCGGCGCCGGCCGCGGCTTTGCGCTGGCTCGACGCGCAGCCTTGTCGCTGACCGTCCGGTTGCGCCCGCCCTTCCCGCCACGCTAGGGACCCTGGGGAACGACGACCCATATTCTCGAGATCAAGATGGCCGGCCACAGCAAGTTCAAGAACATCATGCACCGCAAGGGGGCGCAGGACAAAAAGCGCTCGGCGATGTTTTCCAAGCTTTCCCGCGAGATCACCGTGGCCGCGAAGATGGGCACGCCGGATCCGGACATGAACCCGCGCCTGCGCGCGGCCGTGCTCGCGGCCAAGGCGCAGTCGATGCCCAAGGACAATATCCAGCGCGCGATCGACAAGTCGGCGGTCGGCGACGGCGACGCTTACGAGGAGCTGCGCTACGAGGGCTTCGGCCCGGGCGGCGTGTCCCTGATCGTCGAGGCGCTGACCGACAACCGCAACCGCACCGCGACCAACGTGCGCACCATCTTCTCGAAGAACGGCGGCAATCTCGGCGCGTCGGGCTCGGTCAGCCACGGTTTCGAGCGGATGGGCCTGATCGAATATCCGGCCTCGGCCGGGAGCGCGGACGAGATCCTGGAGGCGGCGATCGAGGCCGGCGCCGACGATGTCGAATCGGACGAGGAAGGCCACGAGATCTGGACCGCGCAGGAGAGCCTGCACGAGGTCGCCCGCGCCCTCGAGAAGGCCCTCGGCGAGCCGGCCTCGACCAAGCTCGCCTGGCGCCCGCAGACTCCGGTCGAGGTGAACGGCGACGACGCCGGGCAGCTCATCCGCCTGATCGATGCGCTCGAGGAGGATGACGACGTCCAGACCGTCTGGGGCAATTACGAAGTCCCCGACGAGGTGATGGAGAAGCTGGGCTAGATGCGCGCAGAGACGCAGCAGTACGGAGCTAGGCGCGGCCGAAGGATCCGCTCGGTCCGAGCGAAGTCGAGGACCGGTCCCGAGCGAGGTCGAGGGTCTGAACCACAAAAAGGGTCTCGGCTTCGCTCGACGAAGTGCCTCGGCTTCGCTCGGCACGAACGGCACCTACGCTGAGATGATCATCCTCGGCCTCGATCCCGGGCTGGGCACGACCGGCTGGGGGGTGATCGCCGCCGAAGGGAACCGGCTGAGCCACGTCGCCAACGGCCAGGTCAGGACCGATACGAAAGCCGATCTGCCGCGGCGGCTGCTCGATCTGCATGAGGAGCTGGCCCGGATCCTCGCCGCTCACGCGCCCGAAGCCGCGGCCGTCGAGGAGGTGTTCGTCAACGAGAATCCCCAGTCCACGCTGAAGCTGGGCCAGGCGCGCGGCGTGGTCCTGCTCGCCGCCGCCGCGCGCGGGATCGAAGTCGGCGAATATGCGCCGAGCCTGGTCAAGAAGGCCGTGGTCGGGACCGGCGGTGCCGACAAGGCGCAGGTCCGGGCGATGGTCCAGCGGCTGCTTCCCGGCGCGGCGATCGCCGGCCCGGACGCAGCCGACGCGCTCGCGGTCGCGATCACCCACGCCCATCATCTGGCCACCCGCCGCGCGCTGGGGAGCCACGCCGCATGATCGCGAAGCTGCGCGGCCTGCTCGACTCGTTCGGCTCGGATTCCGCGGTGATCGACGTGAACGGCGTCGGCTATCTCGTCTCCGCATCGACCCGCACGCTCGCGGTCCTCGGCGCGATCGGCAGCGAAGTGATGCTCCACATCGAGACGCAGGTCTCCGAGGACGCGATCCGCCTGATCGGCTTCGCCACCGCCGAGGAGCGCGACTGGTTCCGGCTGCTGACTTCGGTCCAGGGCGTCGGCAGCCGCGTCGCGCTCGGCATCCTCTCGGCGCTCGCCGGCGACGAGCTGCACCGCGCCATCGCTGCGGGTGACCACCGCATGCTCTCCCGCGCCCAGGGCGTCGGCCCCAAGCTGGCGCAGCGCATCGTCAACGAGCTCAAGGACAAGGCCGGCGGCATCGTCCTGGGCAGCGGCGGCCCGGCCGCGCCGCGCGCCGGCGGCCTCGGCGCCGATGCGGTCTCGGCCTTGCTCAACCTCGGCTTCCGTCTCTCCGACGCGTCCGCCGCCGTGGCGCAGGCCGAGACCGAGCTGGGGCCGGATACGACGCTCGACGCGCTGGTGCGGACCGCCCTCAAGAAGGCGGCCCGCTAGGCCCCCTTGACGATGCCGGCGCCGACGGCGGCGATGCGCTCGACCTCGCGATAGGCGGGTCTCTCCAGTTCCTCGCCGAAAATGTCGGGATCGATCTCGCGGTAGGAGAGGCTGCAGCCGAGCGGTGGGAGGCCCGCTTCCAGCGCTTCGCGCAGCCCGTCGCGGCCGGCGACGATGGCGCTTCCCGTGTAAAGAAGCACCCGCCCGCCGCGGGCGAGCTTTGCCGCCGCGCCGAGCGCCCAGGCGAGCGAGAGGCCGGCGCCGCGGCTGCCGCCGCCGGCGCGGTAGGCGGGCCCGTCCTCGTCGACGATGAAGGGCGGGTTGGCGATCGCGAGATCGAAGCCGGCGGGAACCGCCCCGACGCCGTCGCTGACATAGGCGGCGGCTGGGACGCCGGCGTGCGCCGCATTGACCCGGGCGAAGCCGAGCGCCTTCTCGTTGAGATCGACCAGCTCGATCGCGGCGCCGGGGAGGTGGCCCGCCGCGACGATTCCGCCCACTCCGGCGCCCGCGCCGATGTCGACGAGACGGCGCACCGGCCCCGCGCCGGCCAGCTCCGCGCGCAGGAAGTCCGCGAAGCGCATCGTGTCGGGCCCCAGGAAGACGCTGTCGTCTGCCACCGTCGGGAAAGCCGAATGGAGGAACAATCGCCCGGCGATCGTCGAGGCGCGCACCTTGCTCTTCCAGCCGTCCCCGCAAGGCGCGATCAGCTTCCCCTCCCGCAGCAGCGCGAACAGCTCCGGCGGCAGCAGCGCCTCGTCGAACCTCAGGCTCCATCCGAACACGCCGCGCAGGTCCCGGGCGCGCGCCATCTCCGGCCGCGCGAGGACGCGCTTGTGGGTCTCGGGCGTGACCGTGACGAAGCCGTAGCCGAGGGCGTCGAGCGCCTGGAGCAGGCCCAGGCAGGGCTCGTGGAAATTCTCGATTTCGGCCATGCGCGGCACCATCGCCGCCTTGTAGCGGCCGTTCAAGAGGCGCTCACCGGCACGCCCGCCAGCCCCGCTCGCCGCGCGCCGCCTGGTCGAGGTGGAGGTGGTCGCGATGGGCGGCGTCGTAATCGGGAGAGAGGACCGTCGCGAACAGCCGGCAGGCGCCGTCGCGGATCTCGCGCAGGAAGGCCGCGCGCGGACCGCCGCGGCTCCAGTCGCCGATCACGCTGAGCCGGGTGCCGTCGTCGAGCCGGAAAGCGGCGACGTCGACGGCGTTGGCACGGGCATGATCGCTCCACGGCCCCTCCGCGCGGCCGGAGATGCGGCGGCAGGAATAGCTTCCATAATGTTCGATCGCGGCGACGCGGCGGCCGAAATGCCTGAGCGCCGCCGGCTGGACGAAATGCCATTCCCACAAGCCGAGGCCGGCGGCGACCGGGCAGCTCGCCCCGAGGTCCGCCGGCCGCCACGCGATCGTCACCGAACCGCCGGAGGCGAAGCGGACGGCGTCGTCATAGCCGCATTGCGGCGTGACGCGGCGCGGCGGCAGAGCGGTGAAGCGGATCCCGGCTTGCGCGAGCAGGGCGCGGCAGCGCCCGCCTTCCCCGGCGAGGCCGGCGAGCTTGCGGCCGGTGAAGGCGCCGACCGGGCGGGTGAGGTCGAGCTTCGTCCAGGGCATGTCCTCGGGATGGCTCCGCGCATAGCCCCACAGGATCAGGCCGGCGAACGCGATCGGCAGGACGAGGAGGAGCGCCGTCCCGATGCGCAGCGTCCGCCGCATCCGCGGATCAGCGCCGCCGCGCCGTCTCGAGCGGCTCCGATGTCACCGGATAGCCGGCGTCGGCGGGGATGCAGACGTGGGGACGGCCGTCGCGCTCCTCGACCCAGGGGGTGATCCTGCGCACCGGATGCGCGGCGGCGTCGGCGCGCGCCTCCTCGATCGAGGCGAAGCGCGCGAGGCGCTCGAGGTTGCGGCGGGTCGGGAAGATGACGTGGGCGCGGCCGGCTTCCACCTCCCTCAGCACGTCCGCGGCGCTCGCCCAGAAGGCGCGGGTCGCTTCGGCCTCGTCCGCGCTGGCGCTCGGCAGGTCCGCCGGCGCCTCGGCGAGGAAGAAGATCGTGTCGAACCGCCTCGTTTCGCGGAAGTTGGGGCACCAGCGCGCGAAGGGGGTGAGCGCGCCCAGATCGAGCCGCAGGCCGGCGTCTTCGATCAGCGCGGCAAACGGCGCGCCCCCCGACAGGCCCTCGCGCAGCGCCGCGGCGGTGCCGGCGTCGGGCGGCGGAGAGAGTCCCGCTGCGACGCCGGTCTCCTCGATCGTCTCGCGGATCGCGGCGATGCGGGCGGCGGCGTCCGGCACTTCGGGATGCGCCCGCGCAGCCTCATCGTCGCCGGGATCGATCCGCCCGCCGGGGAAGACGAGCGCGCCGGCGGCGAAGGCCATGGTCGAAGCGCGCTCCATCATCAGCAGCTCGGGCGGGGCGCCGGCGCGCATCAGCACCAGGGTCGCGGCGGGGATCGGCTCGGGAAGATCGGCCATCCGCGCCTGCTAGGCCGCTGGCGCCGGATCAGGAAGGGCCAAGTGGAGGCCGGACCTCAGGCCGGCTTGCCAGCCGAAGCCGCGCAGCGGCGAAGGCTGGTGGAGCTGAGGGGAATCGAACCCCTGACCTCTGCAGTGCGATTGCAGCGCTCTCCCATCTGAGCTACAGCCCCGCGCCTTCCTGGGGGCCCGCCGAAGCGCGAGGCTGCGATGGGCCGGTCACGGCCTGCGCCCCATAGCCAGAGCCGCCGCGCGATGCAATCGCCTCGGCCGCGAGGATCCCGGCAGACCGGGCTTTTGTCGGAAGGAAAGTGCGTCTAGGTTGCGCTTTGCAACGCAAGGAGACGCTCGATGGCCGCCGACACGAACCGCGCCTGGCATCTGAAGTCGCGGCCCGCAGGAATGCCGACGGCCGCGAATTTCGAGCTGAAGGAAGCGCCTTTGGCCGCGCTCGAGGACGGCATGGTCCGGGTGCGCAACCGCTGGCTGTCGGTCGATCCCTACATGCGCGGCCGGATGAACGACGTCAAAAGCTACGTCCCGCCCTTCCAGGTCGGCGCGCCGCTCGAGGGGGGAGCGGTCGGCACCGTCGTCGAATCGCGTTCCCCGCACCTCGAGGAAGGCGAGACCGTGTTCCACATGCTCGGCTGGCGCGAGCAGGCGGCGGGGCCGGCGGGTCAGTTCAACAAGGTGCCGCCGCTTGCCGTCGAGGACCATCAGTGGCTCGGCAATCTCGGCCTGACCGGCGCCACCGCTTATTTCGGCCTGCTCCGGGTCGCCGAGGCGAAGGAAGGCGACACCGTGTTCGTCTCCGCGGCCGCGGGCGCGGTCGGCTCGGCCGTGGTGCAGATCGCCAAGGCCAGGGGCATGAACGTGATCGGCTCGGCGGGCGGCGAGGAAAAATGCGCCTGGGTGCGCGCGCTCGGCGCCGACGCGGCGATCGACTACAAGGCCGGACCCCTGCTCAAGCAGCTGGCCGAGGCCGCGCCCAAGGGCATCGACGTCTATTTCGACAATGTCGGCGGCGAGCATCTCGACGCTGCATTCGCGACGGCGCGGCAGAATGCGCGCTTCGCGATCTGCGGCATGATCGACGCCTACAACGGCGGCGAGCCGCAGGCCTTCCGCTACATCATGCGGGTGATCGCGGCGCGGATCGCGATCAAGGGCTTCATCTACACCGATTTCCTGCCCCAGATCGGCGATTTCTACCGCGACATGGGCGGCTGGGTGGCGAGCGGGCAGGTCAAGTCGCGCGAGACGGTCCGCGAGGGGCTCGAGGCGATGCCCGAGGCGTTCCTCGACCTCTTCCGCGGCGGCAACACGGGCAAGATGCTGGTCCGGCTGCCCGACTGAGCGCGGTCGCTTCAGCCGGCCTCGCCGAAGAACAACAGCCAGTCCTCGCCGAACTGCTCGGTCAGCACCCGATGCGGCGCGACGGCTACTGCCCTGCCGTCATGGTCGACATGGCGAACGGTCCCGTAGGCGGCGAGCAGCTGCTGGAGGAAGGCATCAGGATCGGGGTAGCGCGCGGCGTTGAACTCGAGCACCATGGGGGGCCGCTGGACCTCCAGGATCCGCGCCATGCCGGCGAAGATCGCTTCCTCTCCCCCTTCCGCATCGACCTTGATGAAACCGATCCGCCGGTCGGCGCGGACGAGCGCATCGAGGCGGCGCACGATCACCTCGTGGCGCGCGCCGGCGGCAGGAGCAGGGTCGGCGGCGAGGGAGGCGTTCTTGGGCTCGTGCTCGGGAACGACCAGGGTCGCGGCCGCGCCGTCGTTCGCGCCCGCTGCCGCCTCGCAGACAGTGGCGCGCGCCGCAAAGCCGTTGAGGATGATCGAGCGTCTGAGCAGATCGGCGGCGGCGGGATTGGGCTCGATGGCGTAGAGATGCCCGTCCGGCCCGACCAGGTCGGCGAGGAGCAGCGAGTAATAGCCGTAATTGGCGCCGACATCGATCGCGACGCTGCCGGGCCGGACGGTGCGGGCGATGAAGCGGGTCAGCCAGCTCTCCCAATAGCCGTCGAGCAGCACATTGGCGGCAAAGCCGTCGTCGAGCGTCGACAGGTAGAGCTTGTACCGCCCGAGGATGCGGCAGAGCGCGAGGTGGCCGCCGAGATAGACGGGGTTGGCGGCCAGGCGGCAGGCCTGCTCGAGCCGTTCTCGCCGCATGGCGGCGAGGTCGGCGAGGCCCAGCGCGCTGCCGGCGGGGAGGGAGGCAAAGGTCATGATGCGGACAGGAACAGCAGTCGTTCCTCCATTGGCCGCTCGGTGAGGAGGCGCTGCCTATCGACCGGGCGGGCGCGGCCGTCCTGGCCCACTTCCCGGACGGCGCCGTAGACGGCGGCGAGCCGGTCGACGAAGGCGGCCGGATCGGCA
Source organism: Sphingomonadales bacterium (assembly GCA_034668525.1). Lineage (GTDB taxonomy): Bacteria > Pseudomonadota > Alphaproteobacteria > Sphingomonadales > Sphingomonadaceae > Allosphingosinicella. The sequence continues at coordinate 2,641 of JAXDPC010000191.1, read as the reverse complement.
TAGCGCCCGGCCGCGAACTCGAGCACCATCGCCGGCCGGTGCGCGATCAAGCGCTCCATCCCGGCGACGACGCGCTCCTCGGCGCCTTCGGCGTCGATCTTGAGGAAGTCGAGGCGCCGGCCGGCCCCGATCAGGCTGTCGAGCGTCGCCACCGGCACCTTGAAGCTCGCCATGCCCGGCGGCGCCTCGGCGATCGGGCTCAGGGCGGCATGGCCGGGGCTCCATTCGGGAACCCATAAGCTGCCTTCGCCCTCGCCCGGACCCCCGGCGGCGACTTCGCAGACGGTGCTGCGCGCGGCAAAGCCATTGAGCGCCAGCGACCGCTTCATCAGCGCCGCCGTGGACGGATTCGGCTCGATTGCGAAGACGCGGCCGGACGGCCCGACCAGATCGGCGAGCAGCAGCGCGTAATAGCCGTGATTGGCGCCGACGTCGGCGACCGTCCAGCCGGGCCGGACGGTCCTGGCGACGAATTGGGTGGCCCAGGATTCCCAATAGCCGTCGACCAGCAGGTGCGCGCCGAAATCCTGGTCGCGCGCGTCGATATACATCTTGTAGCGCGTCAGCACGCGGCAAAGCGCGACCTCGTCGCCGAGATAGAGAGGGCTGACCAGGCGGCGCGAGGCCTGCTCGACGATGCCGCGCGGGAGACGGGCGATCGCGCCGGGATCGAGGATTGCCGGTGCCGAAGCCGTCAGGCCCCGATGCAGCAAGCGCCGCGCCGCCCCGCGGGCGCGGCGGGCGAGACGGAGCAGGTCAGCGCGCACGCACGGCCTCGGCGGCGCGGGTCTCGCGGTAGCGGGCGAAGACCTCGCCGGGCTCGCCCGCCATCGCCAGCCGCCCCTTTTCGAGCAGGACCACCTTGGTGCAGGTGTCGCGGATCAGCTGCTCCGAATGCGAGGCCTGGACGACGATCCCGGCGCGGGCGACGAACGCCTTCAGGCGGCGTTCCGCTTTCTCCATGAACGCGGCGTCGCCGGCCATGAACTGCTCGTCGAGCAGCAGGATCTCCGCCTCGAACGCGGTGGCGATCGAGAAAGCGAGCCGAAGCTGCATGCCCGTCGAATAGGTCTTGAGCGGCAAGTCCATATAGGCGCCGAGCTCGCTGAACTCGGCGATCTCGTCCAGCTTCGTCAGCGCCTGGCGGGGCGTGCGGCCGACGAAGATGCCGCGCAGCACGACATTCTCGCGCCCGGTGCATTCGGTGCTCATGCCCAGCATCGGATCGAACAGGGAGAGGACGCGGCCCGAGACGTGGAGGGAGCCCCGGCAGGGCTCGTAGACGCCGCCGACCACCCGCAGCAAAGTGCTCTTGCCCGAGCCGTTGTGACCGATGATCCCCACCCGGTCGCCGTCGCGCAGCGTCAGCGACACGCCGTCCAGGGCGACGACGGACGCGCGGCCGCGCCCCGACCAGGCGATGGCGCCGCCGACGGACAGGCTCGCCCCCGGCTGCTGCTGCCGGGCCCGCGCCCCGAACAAAGGGAAGCGGACGCCGACGCGGTCGAGGACGATCGCGCTCATCTCAGAGCCAATAGGTGATGCGGTGGCGCACCGCGCCGAAGGCGAGCAGCGCCGCGGCGAGGAGAATGACGACGCAGCCCGCCGCGGCGGCCCAGAGCAGGGGCGGCGGCGCCTCGCCGAGGATCGGTCCGCGGACCAGCTCGATCGCGAAATAGAAGGGGTTCATCTCGGCGACGTCGCGAAGCTCCGGCGTGGCTGGCCGCCAGAGGATGGGGGTGACGAGCATGCCGATCGGAAGCGCCGTCTGGACGATCCGGGCGACCGCGCGGAAGCGGACCGTCGCCAGCGCCAGCAGCAGCGAGGCGGGGAACAGCCCGAGCAGGAGCAGGGCCAGCCCGGCGAGCGCGAGCGGCGCCGCCGGCGCTGGCCTGGTGCCGCAGAGCGCGAGGACGCCGGCGACGACCGTGAAGTTCAGCCCGAGCAGCACCAGGTTCCGCCACAGGGCGCGGTAGACGAGGGTGGTGCGCGGCACGTAATATTGCTTGAGCGCGTGCTCCGCCGCCACGAACACGTCGCACGCTTCCTGGAGCGTCGAGGCGAGGAAACCCCAGACGAACAGGCCCAGCACGACATAGGGCAGGTAAGTGGCAACCGGCTCGCCGAAGAGGCGGCTGTAGACGAGTCCCAGAGCGGCGGCGAGCACCGCGAAGGACAGCGTCGACCAGAGCGGGCCGAGGCCGCTGCGGCGGAAGCGCAGCTTGATGTCGATATTGCCGAGCGTGAACCATTGCGGCCAGTGGCGCGCGCCCTCGACCATGTCGTCGATCGCCGCGCGGAGCCGTGACGGGCGCCGCCACTCGGCCTCGGAGCGCGCGGCCGCCATCGCTCAGGCCGCGGCCTCCGCCGGACTCGGCCCGGCCGGCGTCCAGCCGGGCGCCCGCGCCTCGGCCGAATCCAGCGCGCAGGCGACCGCGCCGCGCAGCGCCGGAATGCCGAGCCGCTCGGCGACCGTCGCCCGGGCCCGCTCGCGCATGGGCGCGAAGGCCGCGGGATCGGCGGCGAGCGCCGAAAGATGCGCGGCGGCGGCCTCGACGTCGGGATCGGCCCAGGATTCGCCGCCGCCGTAGGTGCCGCGGCTGTCGCGCGCGGCGACGAGGCGGCTCGGGACGAGCAGGGC
>JAXDPC010000190.1:0-9867 GCA_034668525.1 Sphingomonadales bacterium | reverse complement strand
CTGAATGCCGGCGGACCATCCGCCCCTCCGTGCGACGGGCTGTGCACTGGCGAGGATGAGCGGTAGCTGAACTGGCGTGTCAGCCCCGCGAAAGAAATCAGCGCTGCGGGGGCCTGCGCCGTTCGCGCGGCACCAGCGACGGCGCCGCGCGCGCGGCCTCGCCGGGCTCGACGCGCGGCGGCGGCGCGGCCTCGATCTGCTCCGCGCCGCGCCGCATCCGCGCCGCCCTCCGCACGGCTTCGCGGAGCCTCGGATAGATTCCGCAGCGGCAGAGGTTCGGTATGGCGGAGTCGATGTCGGCGTCGCTCGGGCTCTCGCTGCGCTCGATGAGGGCGGCAACCGCCATGATCATGCCGGGGATGCAATAGCCGCATTGCGGCACCGATTCGGCCGCGAACGCCTGCTGCACCGGGTGCGACCGGTCCCGCGACAGGCCCTCGATGGTGGTGACGACGCTGCCTTCGAGCGCGCCGATGCCGATCTGGCAGCTCGGCACCGCGCGGCCGTCGACATGGACGGTGCAGGCCCGGCAATGGCCGGTGCCGCAGCCATATTTGGTCCCGGTGAGGTTCGACGCGTCGCGCAGCGCCCAGAGCAGGGGCGTCTCCGGGTCCAGCCGGTAGTGGACGGCCTGACCGTTCACGGTAAAGCGGGTCATCGGCGGCGGTCATAAAGGCGGAGGCGGGGCGATGGAAAGCAAATCGGCGGGAAGGGTCGCGGTCGCGATCGAAGGCCATGTCGCCCATGTCGAGCTCGCCCGCGAGGACAAGCTCAACGCCATGGACGGCGAGATGTTCGCGGCGATCGGCGAGGTCTTCCGCAGCGTCGGCACCGACAGCCGGGTGCGCGCCATCCTGCTCTCGGGGCGGGGCCGCCATTTCAGCGCCGGGCTCGACCTCGAATATGCCGGCAGCCAGTTCCCGCCCACCGACGATCCCGGCCGCGCGGCCGAGGCGCGGCTCCGCCACGTCAAATGGCTGCAGGACGCCTTCAATGCGCTCGAAGAGGCGCGCGCGCCGGTGGTGGCGGCGGTGCATGGCGGCTGCATCGGCGCGGGAGTCGATCTCGTCTCCGCCTGCGACCTGCGCGTCGCCGCCGCGGGCGCCTTCTTCCAGATCGCCGAGATCGACGTCGCCATCACGGCCGACCTGGGAACCCTCCAGCGCCTCGGCCACCTGATCCCGCACGGCCTCCTGCGCGAGCTCACTTACACCGGCCGCCGCATGACCGCCGAGGAGGCCGCCCGCCACGGCCTCGTCAACCGCCTCGCCGGCAGCCGCGAGGAAACGATCGCCGCCGGCCTCGCCCTCGCCGGCGAGATCGCCGCCAAGTCGCCGCTCGCCGTGGCGGGGGCCAAGCTCAGCCTCAATTACAGCCGCGGCCGCCCGGTCGAGGAGGGCCTGCGCCACGTCGCGATGTGGAATGCGGGCACCTTGGTCAGCGCGGACCTCACGGCGGCGGTACGCGCACGCCTTTCGAAAGAGAGTCCGGAATTCGGCCCACTTGCGGACTGAAAAGACCCGAAAGACACTCATTTCAGCCTCTAAAAGCCTTTGTTTTCAGCAGGCGCGTACCCGTCACGCCGGGCCGCTTCGAACAGGTCGGAAAGCTCCTCGTTGACCTGCCGGAGGTCGGGACGGGCCGCGGCGCGGCGATCCAGCGCGTTGAGCACGGCCATGCAGAGGCGGTTGTCGTGCCGGATCACCTCCCCGACGCAGCGGCCGTTGCGGACGATCGGGACGCGCTCGCCGTACAGAGCGCGCTCGAGGGCGACGTCGAGCCGGCGGTCCTGACCCCAGCCGACGGCCTTGTCCCAGGAGGCGGCGAAGCTGGCCGCGTCCGGCCGCTCGCGGAGGCGATAGGCGCTCTTGCGGGTCTTGCCGACCGCGCGCGCGGCGAGGGTGACATGGCCGCCGAGCGCGAGGCGCAGGATGAAGCCCTTCTGCCGCTCGACCGTCCAGCCGTCGTGCCGCCCGCGAACCGGCACGGGCGTGAAGGCGAGCTCCTCCAGCGGCATGTCCTGGAGCAAAGCGAGGAGGCGCGGGGTCAGTCCGAACGGCGGCGAATCGCTCATCGCAAGCTTATGACTCGCGATTCGTAGCATTGAAAAGTTCTTATTCTGATCCCGCCAAAGGCCGGAAGGCCGAGCTCCGTTACAGACAGAACTGCCGGTTTTTGTCTGTACACGCCGGATCACCCCGCCGCGCCGCGCGGCCCGAAAGCCTTGAAACCTCGGCCGCTCTCCTGTATCGGCCCGACGCAACGGCGCGGGAACTGTTCCGCGGCGAACCCATTTTTGCGTTGTCGATCGTGGTGCGCGGCAGGGCGCCGGTGCCACCGTTCAAATCGGAGTGTGACAGGCCTTTATGCAAATCATCGTTCGCGACAACAATGTCGACCAGGCGCTGCGGGCGCTCAAGAAGAAGCTCCAGCGCGAAGGCGTCTACCGCGAGATGAAGCTGCGCCGCCATTATGAGAAGCCGTCCGAGAAGAGGGCGCGCGAGCGCGCCGCCGCGATCCGCCGCGCCCGCAAGCTCGAGCGCAAGCGCGCCGAACGCGATGGCGGCGGCGCCGCGCGCTGAGCGGCTGCGGGGCGACGATTACGGTTTCCCCGCCGTCAGTGGGGGACAGTTACTTTTCCCCACCGCCATAGACAGCCTGCCGGCGACGCCGGGAAAAGTAACCGTCCCCTAGGAGGCGCAAGAATGTCCGTCACCGCCGTTCCGATCCGTCCGCTGAAGAAGGGCTCGGTGCTGAAGCTCTGGCTCGGCATCATCGTCCTCGTCGCGCTCGCCGCGGGAGCGGCCTGGTACACGGCCGGCCGGCTCCGGTACGAGACCACCTCCTCGGGCCTGCAATATCGGGTGATCGAGACTGGCGAAGGCCCGAACGTGGGCGTGAACGATTATGCTCTGGTCGAATATGCCGGCCGGCTCGAGAACGGCACGCAGTTCGATGCCAGCCCCCCGGGCCAGCCGGTGCCGATGCAGGTGAACGGCGTCGTCGCGGGCTTCTCCGAAGCGCTGCAGCTGATGAACAAGGGCGCGCGCTACCGCATCCGCATCCCGCCGAACCTCGGTTACGGCGCGACCGGCGCCGGCGGCGTCATCCCGCCCAATGCGACGCTCGAGTTCGACGTCCATTTGGTCGATTTCCGCACCCTCACGCCCGAGCAGCGCCAGCAGCTCGAGATGATGCAGATGATGCAGCAGCAGGGCGGCGGCGGCATGCCTCCCGGTGCCGAGGGCGCGACTCCGGGGTCCGCGCCGGGGGCCGCCCCGGGCGGCGAGGGGGGCTCGCGCGGCGAGGCTCCGCCGCAGGGCAACAGCGCCCGCTAGCGGGTCACTCGCCCAAAGCGGCGTAGGTGAAGAGCCGGTAGCGGACGCGCTGCCGGGCGCGGATATTGGCGGCGATGCGGCCGTGCAGCGCCTCGTCCCAGCTCGTCCACCGGGCGACGAAGGCCTCCGCCCGCGTCGGATCGCCGGCATCCTGCACGGCCAGCACCGCGCGCAGCAGCGCCTCGACCGCGGCGGGATAAAGGGCATAGTCGATCGAGAGCCGCTGGCTCGCCGGATCGAAGCGCAGCACGCCGCGCTCCACGAACCAGTTGAACTGCATCAGCTGCATCGTCTGATAGGGCTGCTCGCGTCGCGGGCGGACGTTCTGCAGCGTGCGGAAGATGCCGCTGGCGTAGAGCGCGCGCAGGGTCGCGTCGGTGTAATAGCCGCGCCGCCGCAGCTCCTGGCCGGCGAACAGGGAGACGAGGTCGGCCTTCATCTCCTCGAGCAGATTGGCGTCGGCGCCGAGCGCCTCGTCCAGGTTGCGGCCCTCGCGCGTACGGTCGACCCCGAGATAGTGGCCGACCTCGTGCCACAAGGTGCGCTGGAAATTGGCGTCGGCGGTGAGGTGGTCCGCGAAGTCCGGCGCCACCGCCGCCCGCCAGCTGCCGCCGGCGGCGCCGAAAATCTCCGGGGAGCGCATGATGTTGGCGCGCAGCAGGATGGTGCGGCCGTAGCGCTCGGCGAGATGGGCCTCGTTGGGCAGGATCGAGGCGGTGTTGCCGCCGCGCGACTGGCCGAAATCGGCGATCACGTCGTAGACGCCGACGGGGATGTCCTCGCGGATCCGCTTGTGGCGCGCGTAGGGCAAAGCGTCCTCGATCGCCTGCAGGCCCTGCATGCCGCGGCGCAGCGCCTCGGTCTCCCCGCGCCGGTTGCCGAGGATGCTCAGCGAATAGAAAGCCCGGGTGCCGAGCAATTCGTCGTCATAGGTCTCGTAGGCGCCGATCTGGGCGTTCAAATTGCCGAAGCGGCCGGTGATCCAGGACGCGTCGCCAGACTCGTAATCGTTGGAGAGGAGGTCGCGGGCCCGGTTGCGGAGATAGCGGGCGAAGGGCGCGTCGTCCGCCGCGACCGCGTCGGCGGCCTCGTTGAGCAGAGCGTGGGCCTGGACCATCTCGTCGGCGTAGGCGACCGCATAAGGCGCCGCGTAGAAATGGCTCCGGTCCGGCCGCGCGGCCAGGATTTCGAGCCGCGGCCGCAGGCCCGGGTGGAGCGCGTCCAGCACCGGGTGGCGGCGCAGCGCGCCGATGTCCTGGTCGAGGCTCAGGCGGTCCTGGCGGCGCACGACCGAGCGGCCGTCGCCGAGCTCGGCCCGCCGGTCGGGATGCGCGGCGAGATAGGCGTCGAGCTCGGTCCGGGTGAGGTCCCAGGGATAGACGTTCCGGCCCGGCGGGGCGTCGTCGACCCGGACGAACGGTACGCGGCGATTGTCGAGCGTGGTCGCGATCGGGCCCTGGAACAGGCGGTAGAGGGTGGCGAGGTCGCGGGCGCGGGGATCGTCCGCCTCGGCCAGCGTGGCGGCGACCGAGATCGCGTCGCGGTGCCGCTGCATCTCGTAGACGCGCTGGAAGATGCGGCCGACCTCGAGCAGCCTGGCCACGGCGGCGCGCTCGCCGGCGCTGAGATGGGAGAGATCGGGCGCGAGCCGGGTGGTCTCGGTCCGGTCGAGGATCTCGCGGACCTGCGCCGGCGTCCAGGCGGCGATCCCGGCCCAGCGCTCGCGCGCCGGCACCGGCTCGGGCGGCGCGACCTCGGCCGGTGCGGAAGCCCCGGGCGGCGCTCCGGCGGACGTGCAGGCGGCGGCGGCGAGGAGGAGGGCGAGCGTCCAGGTCCTGGTCATCGCCGAAGCCCTCGTCCCGCGGGCGGCGGCGGTCAAGCGGGCCTCGCGTCGGCGACGATCCGCTCCGCCTCGGCGAACAGCGCCGGATCGACCCGGGCTCCGGACGCCGACGCATTCTCCTCGACCTGCCCGGGGCGCGAGGCGCCGACGATCGCGGAGGCGACGTTCGGCTCGCGCAGCACCCAGGCCAGGGCGAATTGCGGCAGCGTCAGGCCAGCCGCGGCGGCGAGGGGCTTCAGCCGCTGCACCGCTTCGAGGAGCGGGCGCTGCATCAGCCGGTCCATCCAGCCGCCCATCTCCTCGCTGGTCGCGCGCGTGCCGGGCGGCGGCGGGGCGGCGGGATCGTATTTGCCGCTGAGCACGCCCTGGGCGAGCGGCGACCAGACGATCTGGGAGATGCCGTTGGCCGCCGAGAGCGGGATCACCTCCCGCTCCGGATCGCGCCAGACCAGCGAATATTGCGGCTGGCTGGAGACGAACTTCGCCACGCCCGCCATGTCCAGCGCGGCGCGGATGCCCTCGACGGGCCATTCGGAGAAGCCGATGTAACGGACCTTGCCGCTCTCGACGGCGCGAGTCAGCGCCGCCATCGTCTCCTCGAGCGGCGTCTCCGGGTCGTAGCGGTGGCATTGGTAGAGGTCGATATGGTCGGTCCGCAGGCGCCGCAGCGACGCGTCGAGCTGCTTTTCGACCTGCGCGCGGGAGAGGCCGCGGTCGCTGTCGGTCATCGGGAAGAACAATTTGGTGGCGAGCAGGTAGGAATCGCGCGGGCGCGTCGACAGCGCCTCGCCGAGGAAGGTCTCCGCGGCGCCGCGCCCGTAGATGTTGGCGGTGTCGATGAAGTTGATGCCGAGATCGAAGGCGCGGTCGATGCAGTCCCGCGCGCTCGCCGCCGCGACCCCGGCGCCGTAGGTCAGCCACGAGCCGAGCGAGATTTCCGAAACCCGAAGATCGCTCGATCCGAGCTGGCGATATTGCATGGCTGCACCCCTTCGTCGTCCCGGCGGCCGAAGCGCGGCGGAAATCCTTTGGTTCCCGCTGCCGGGGGTTTGCAAGCCGGTCAATCTTCGGTTCAGCAGCGATGGGCGCAAATCGCGCCGCTCGAGGGAGAAGCCGATGTTCCTGAAGCTCGCAGCCGCGCTCCAGATCGCCGCCCAGCCGGCGCCTCCGGCGGCGCCCGCCGCGATCTTCTATCTGCCGGTGGCGGGCGGCGATTATCATGCGCTCGAACCGGCCGAGCGGCTGATCCGGGACCTCGCCGCCGAGCCGGGGCCGCGCCTGCGGCGCGCCGATCTCGCGCGCGACGGGTACCGCGACTGCCTCGAGCGCTACGATTATATCGACCACGCGGAGACATGCATTCGTCCGCTGGTGCCGCGCCACCATCGCGGCGCGCCCTTGGTCGTCGTCTTCGTCGAGGAGGTCCGGCGGCCGAACATCACCGGCAGCGTCGTCAACAAGACGCTGACGGTGCGCTGCGTCGGCGCCCGCGCCGTCGCCCGCGCCGAGCTCGGCGGAACCCTCGACAGCGAGTTCGCCGTCCGCCAGGCGCGGGAACCGGTGCGCCGGTGCCTCGCCGACGCCGCGCGGACTCCGGAGCAGGCGACCGTGGACCCTACCACCGGGGCCGCGACCTGGCGCTTCCCGCTGCAGCCGGGCGGCCTCACCCGCAATCCTGCCGAGGCGCGCGGCAACGCCCTCGAACGGGCGATCGTCGAGATCGAGGAAAGCCGTGCTCCCGGCGCGCCCTACAGCGACTGCACGCTGAGCGCCCGGGTCAGCCGGGTCGTCGGCGGCTGGTGGCTGCGCGCGGGCGACATCATCGACCTCGCCGTCCCCTGCGGCACCAACGGCGTCCGCCACGACCGCCCGGCGCTGCTCTACGTCAATTTCGAAAGGCAGCTGCGCTACCTGGAGGAGCTCTAGCTCAGCAGGCGACGACGTTGACCGCGAGGCCGCCGAGGCTGGTCTCCTTGTAGCGCTCGTTCATGTCGAGGCCGGTCTTGCGCATCGTCTCGATGACCTGATCGAGGCTGACGCGGTGCGAGCCGTCGCCGACCAGGGCCAGACGCGAAGCCTCGATCGCCTTGATCGCGCCGACCGCGTTGCGCTCGATGCAGGGCACCTGGACGAGGCCGCCGACCGGATCGCAGGTGAGGCCGAGATTATGCTCCATGCCGATCTCGGCCGCATTCTCGATCTGCCCGGCGCTGCCGCCGAGCGCCGCCGTCAGCCCCGCAGCGGCCATCGAGCAGGCGACCCCGACCTCCCCCTGGCAGCCGACCTCGGCGCCGGAGATGGAGGCATTCTCCTTGAACAGGGAGCCGACCGCGGCGGCGGTCAGCAGGAAGGTGCGCACGCCTTCGTCGGACGCGCGCGGGGTGAAGCGCTGATAGTAGCGGATGATCGCGGGGACGATGCCGGCCGCGCCGTTGGTCGGCGCGGTGACGACCCGGCCGCCGGCGGCATTCTCCTCGTTGACCGCGAGCGCCCAGAGATTGACCCAGTCGAGCACGGTCAGCGGGTCCTGCAGCGTCCGCTCCGCTTTCTCGATCAGCAGGCGGTAGAGGGCGGGGGCGCGGCGCTTGACGTTGAGTCCGCCCGGCAGGATGCCGTCGACGGCGATGCCGCGGTCGATGCACGCCGCCATCGCGGCGACGATGCCGTCGAGCTTCGCGTCGATCTCCGCGTCGCTCAGCGCGGCGCGCTCGTTCGCCCGCACCACTTCGGCGATCGACAGCGCCTCGCGCGCGCAGATGGCGAGCAGCTCCTCCGAGGAGCTGAAGTTGAACGGCACGTCCCAGGCGCCCTCGGGCGGCGCGTTGCGCGACACCGCCGCCTCGTCGACCACCGCGCCGCCGCCGACCGAATAATAGACCTTCGCCTCGAGCTCGGCGCCGTCCGCGCCGAAGGCGGTGAAGCGCATCCCGTTCGAATGGTGGGGAAGCCGCTCGCGCTGCAGGAAGCGCAGGTCGCGCGGCTCGTCGAATACTATCTCGCGCTCGCCGCCGAGCGACAGTCTTCCGCCGGCGCGGATCGCGGCGACGATGATGTCGGCTTCGTCCGGATCGATCCCGTCCGGCCGCTGTCCGGACAGGCCGAGCAGGATCGCCCGGTCGGTGGCGTGGCCCTTGCCGGTCAGCGCCAGCGATCCGTAGAGGTCCGCCTGGACCCGCGCCGTGGCCGGGATCTGCCCGATCTCGCGCAACCGCTCGACAAAGCGGCACGCGGCCGTCATCGGCCCCATGGTGTGCGACGAGGATGGGCCGACCCCGATCTTGAACAGATCGAAGACACTTGAGACCACGAGCGATTCTCCGCGGCCGGCTCCGGCGCCGGTCCGCTGCCCAAATGGGCGCCTCGGCACTTCATGACAAGCTCGGCGTCGCCCTTCGTGCTGCTCGACGACCAGCGCCGCGGCGGGCGCGCCCTGCTGTTCAAAGGCGCCGAGGAGATCATCCAGACGCGGGACCCGGATCAAGTGGCCGGCTGCCTCGGCCGGCTGGCGGGGCGGAACGCGGCCGGCTTCCTCGCTTACGAAGCCGGCTACGCGCTCGAGGCGAAGCTGGCGCCGCTGTGCCGCGCGCCCGCTCCCGACGAGCCGCCTTTGCTCTGGTTCGGACTCTTCGCGGAGGCGGAGGAGGTGGACGCCGCGGCGTGGCTCCCCGATCCCGCCGGCGCCTGGGCGGGAACGCCGCGACCGCTGGTCGCGCGCGCCGACTATGAAGCGGCCGCCGGCCGCGTCCTCGACCATATTTGCGCCGGCGACGTCTACCAGGCGAACCTCACCTTTCCCTGCGACGTGCCCGTCGCCGGCGACCCGCTCGCCCTCTATGCGGGACTGCGCGCCCGCGCCGGCGCGCCTTATGGCGCGATCGTCTTCACGGGCGCGCACTGGATCCTCTCCTGCTCGCCCGAACTGTTCTTCGACACCGATGGCCGGCGCATTTCCGCGCGGCCGATGAAGGGCACCGCGCCCCGCTCGGCGGCTCCCGAGAGCCTCAGCGCCGATCCCAAGCAGCGCGCCGAGAATCTGATGATCGTCGACCTGATCAGGAACGACCTCAGCCGCGTCTCCCGTCCCGGCAGCGTGAAGGTGCCGAGGCTGTTCGAGGTCGAGACCTATCCGACCCTGCTCCAGATGACCTCCACCGTGACCGCCGAGCTCGAGGGGCCCGCCTCACCCGCTCGCCTCTTCGCCGCCCTCTTCCCCTGCGGCAGCGTCACCGGCGCGCCGAAGATCCGCGCCCAGCAGATCGTCGCCGGGCTCGAATGGGCGCCGCGCGGCGTCTATACCGGCGCCATCGGCAGGGTTGCGCCCGGCGGCGAAGCCCTGTTCAATGTCGCCATCCGCACCCTGGTTGTGCCGGCGGGCGGGGGCGCGGCCCGGATCGGCCTCGGCTCGGGGATCGTGGCCGACAGCCGGCCGGCCGACGAATGGCGCGAATGCCTGGCGAAGGGAGCCTTTGTGACCGACCCCTCCCGACGCTTCGACCTTATCGAGACGATGCGCTTCGACCCGGCCGACGGCATGCCGGACCTCGAGCGCCACCTCGCCCGCCTGAAGCGCAGCGCCGAGGCGCTCGGCTTCGCTTTCGACCGCCACGATGCGAGGACCGAGCTCCAGGCCGCGACCTTCCGCCTGCCCGGGCCGTCGCGCGTGCGGCGCTTGCTCTCGCCGAGCGG
>JAXDPC010000189.1:0-21191 GCA_034668525.1 Sphingomonadales bacterium | reverse complement strand
GCGCGGTGCGCGCGCTGGCGGCGGGGAAGAGCCTGCTGCCGGCCGGGGTGCGCGCGGTCGAGGGCGGGTTCGAGCGCGGCGTCTGCCTCAGCATCCGCGCGCCGGACGGCCGCGAGATCGCCCGCGGCTTAAGCGCCTACAGCGCGGTCGAAGCGGCGGCGATCGCCGGGCGGGGAAGCGCCGAGATCGAGACCTGCCTGGGCTTCCGTGGGCCGGACGAGCTGATCCACCGCGACGACCTGGTGTTGTTATGATGGGGGGCGCTCAACACACAGCCGATGTCGCCGTCGCACTCCTCCCCCTTGATGGGGGAGGTTGGGTGGGGGTGGCGCCTGACGAAGGGCGCCGTGCGGGCGGAGAGTCCACCCCCACCCCATCCCTCCCCCATCAAGGGGGAGGGGGTGAGCAGCGCTCTTCATCGAAACGGCGCTTACTCCGCCTTCTCGGCGCCTTCGGTGGGAGCGGCTTCGTCGGAGCCTTCGGCGGGCTCGTCCGTCGACCGACCCTGGTTCGGGGCCTCGTCGGCCGGAGCGGCCTCGCCGTCGCCGCCGGCGTCGGCAGACGCGGCTTCCGCGGGAGCCGGCTCGTCGGCGGGAGCAGCGGCTTCCTCGGCAGGAGCGGCCTCGGACGCCTCTTCCGGAGCGGCTGCTTCCTCGGTGTCCGAAGCCGCATCTGCGGCGGCCGGAGCGGCCTCCTCGGGCGCGGCTTCCTCGGCGGCGGGAGCGGCCTCCTCGGGCGCAGCTTCCTCGACAGCGGGAGCGGCCTCCTCGGGCGCGGCTTCGTCGGCAGCCGGCGCGGCTTCGTCCGCCGCGGCGGCTTCCTCGACCGCCGGCGCGGCCTCTTCCTCGGCCGGAGCCTCATCGGCCGCGGGCGCGGCGGCTTCGGCGGCAGCGGCTTCGGCGGCCTCCGCCTCGCGGCCGGCGCGCTCCTCGGCGCGCTCCTTGGCCTTCTCGCCCGGCTCGCCCTTCTTCAGATTCTCGCGGGCGGCCCGCTCGCGGACGCCGGCGGCGTCGAGGAAACGGGCGACGCGGTCGCTCGGCTGGGCGCCGACCGACAGCCAGTGGCGGGCGCGCTCGGCGTCGAGCTTGACCCGCTCCGGGCTGTCCTTGGGGAGCATCGGATTGTAGCTGCCGATGCGCTCGATGAACTTGCCGTCGCGGCCGGTGCGCGAATCGGTGACCACGATCTTGTAATAGGGCCGCTTCTTCGCGCCGCCGCGCGATAGCCTGATTGCAACTGCCATTTTCAACTGTCCTTTCTGAGGGATATCATCATTTCTTAAGGAAATTCTCGAAGCCGGGAGGAAGGTTCATCGGCGATTGGCCACCGCCCGAGCCGCCCGTGGGAAGACCCGGCAGGCCGGACGGCATGCCGCCGCCCATGCCCCCCAGGGCTCCGCCGAGCCCGCCGCCGCCGAACAGGGCGCCGAGCTTGCCCAGGCCGCCCATCTTGCGAATCTTCTTCATCGCGGAGGACATCTCCTGGTGCATCTTGAGGAGGCGATTGACCTCCTGCACCGTCGTCCCCGAGCCCTTGGCGACGCGGATCTTGCGCTTGGCGTTCAGGAGCTCCGGCCTGCCCCGCTCCTTCGGCGTCATCGAGCCGATGATCGCATCGAGCCGGACCAGGATCTTGCTGTCCATCCCGCTCGAATTCATCGCGTTGGAGATCTTCTTCATCCCCGGCAGCATGCCGGCGAGCGCGCCGAGGCCGCCCATGCGCTGCATCTGCTGAAGCTGGTTCCTGAGGTCGTTCAGATCGAACTGGCCCTTGGCCATCTTCTTGGCCAGCGCCTCGGCCTCTTCGGCCTTGATCGTCTCCTGCGCCTTCTCGACCAGCCCGACGACGTCGCCCATGCCCAGGATGCGGCCGGCGACGCGCTGCGGATGGAACGGCTCGAGCGCGTCGATCGCCTCGCCGACGCCGGCGAACTTGATCGGCTTGCCGGTGACGGCGCGCATCGAAAGCGCCGCGCCGCCGCGGGCGTCGCCGTCCATCCGGGTGAGGACGATTCCGGTGAGGTCGACCTGCCCAGAGAAGTTGCGCGCGACGTTGACCGCGTCCTGGCCGGTCAGCGCATCGACGACGAGCAGCACTTCGTCCGGCTCGGAGACGGAGGCGATCGCCTTCATCTCGTCCATCAATTGCTGGTCGACGTGGAGCCGGCCGGCGGTATCGAGCATCAGCACGTCGTAGCCCTGCAGCTTGGCCGCCTGCAGCGCCCGGCGGGCGATGTCGACGGGCTGCTGGCCGGCGACGATCGGCAGGGTGGCGACCCCGGCCTGGCGGCCGAGCACGGCGAGCTGCTCCTGTGCCGCGGGACGGGCGACGTCGAGCGACGCCATCATCACCTTCTTGCGGTCTTTCTCGCTGAGCCTCTTGGCGAGCTTGGCGGTGGTGGTGGTCTTGCCCGAGCCCTGGAGGCCGACCATCATGATCACCGCGGGGGGAGTGACGGCGACTTCGAGCTCGCTGGCCTCGGCGCCGAGCATGTCGATCAAGGCGTCGTGGACGATCTTGACCACCTGCTGGCCGGGCGTGACCGAGCGCAGCACATGCTGCCCGACCGCCTGCTCGGTCGCCTTGTCGACGAACGCGCGGACCACCGGCAGAGCGACGTCGGCCTCGAGCAAGGCGATGCGGACCTCGCGCATCGCGGCGCGGACGTCGGCCTCGGTGAGCGCACCGCGGCCGCGCAGGCGGTCGAACACGCCGGAAAGGCGGTCGCTCAGGCTGTCGAACATCGCTCTAAGCTCCTCATGCCGCGCCAAACGCAAAAGCGCCGGCGGGCGAAAACTCGCCGGCCAGCGCGCGCCCTCGGACGCTCTCTCTATCCCGAAAGGGACGTGGGGCCGCATAGCCGCGCCGGGAACGAATGACAAGGGCGCCGCACCGGCAGTCCGCTTCCGATCCGGAGATCACCGTGCGGATGACGGCTTTTCCCGCAAGCATGCGCCGCCCTTTGGGCGAGGCGCCGGCGAGAACGATCATTTCAGACTATCTTCCGGCTAATATTTCGGGACGACCGATCGCTTCGAAGATTGAACGCAGTAGGGCGTCTTATTTGCGCTTCAGTTGCCTGCGCCGATCCGGAGACTGCAACTGCGAGCACTCTAGGTTTCCGCGACATAACACCGCGATGATCTGACGGTTTAGAGTCGATGAAGATGAGCTGCGAGGGCTTAGACTCGGCGCGTCGAATCCGCTATGTCTTGTAGCTTGCGAGTCGCTATGGCGGCGCACCGCTTTTTTTGTTGATTGTATGCGTAGGCGATTCCTTCGCGGGGCGACGTCGCCCATGTCTTGTCGTGAAGATGAGTCGTAGCTTTGCTATTGTGCCTTGTCTCGGAAGGAGAATGAAGATGGCAAAGGAACCGAAAACCCCATCCAAACAGATCGAAAAGCAGCGCGAAAAGCAGCTTGATAAGCAAATCGAAAAGGATTTACTGCACGACAAACGACCCAAAGAGTTCAAGAATGAAAAGATAGAGAAGCCAGAGTTCAAAGAGTTCAAAGATCACAAGCATGAGAAGATCGAGAAGAATGAAGCCAAGGAGCATAAGGATCACAAACACGAGAAATTGGAAAAGAACGAGGTCAAGGAACACAAGGATGCCAAGCTCGAAAAGCTAGAAAAGAATGAGGCGAAGGAGCACAAAGATCACAAGCATGAGAAAATCGAGCACAAGGAACTGCAAAAGGATCACATTCCCGAAAAGCAGCACGGCAAGGAAAAAGACGGAAAAGAGCTGGCCGAAGGCGACTTCGATCCGGGCGATCCCGTGTTCAGGCAGGGTCTGAGCGCGGCCGGCGATGGCTCGGCCGAGCATTTCATCGATCCGGACCAGCGGCCCGACCTGAGTGGCGGCGCCCTTTCCGGCGAGGAAGATCAGCCCACGCCAGGCGGCGGCTGAGCGCACGCGCCACGCGCTCGATGACTCTCGTCCTGTGCGAGAACGGTGACGCGTCTGCGCTTTGGGCCGCGGATCGGCTGCGGCAACGCGGCGCGTCCGTCGCGATCGTGGACGCGCCCACGCTCGGGGCAGCGACCCGGTGGGAGCACCGGGTCGACGCCTCCTCGGCCAGCGTCAGCGTCACGCTCGTCGATGGCAGAACGCTTTCGAGCGATCGTCCCGCCCCGATCCTCAACCGCCTCACTTTCATTCCCCTCGGGGGGCTCCGCAGCATCGCGGGCCGCGACTACGGCTATGCCGTTCAGGAGATGTTCGCGCTCTTCCTGAGCTGGCTTCATGCCTGGCCTGCGCCGGTCATCAACCGGCCCGCCCCGCAGGGGCTTTGCGGCAACTTCCGTCACCCCTCGGTGTGGGCGACGCTCGGCGCACAGGCGGGATTCGCGACCCGCGCCTGGACGCAGGGCAGTGATGATCCCGCCGATGATGCATGGCTGCCGCAGCCGGCCGAGGCGACTGCGTTCGTCGTTGCCGGCCGCGTGCTGCTGCCGCCGGTGCTGCCGAGCGACTTGGAGGCGGCCTGTCGACGCCTCGGCGCCCTTTGCGGCACCGCTCTCATCGGCGTCGACTTCGCGCGCGACGGAGATGGCGGCTGGGCAATGATCGGCGCGACCCCGATTCCCAACCTGATGCTCGGCGGAGAGCCGCTGATCGACGCTCTGCTCGAAGCGATCGCCGCATGATCCTGCTGTGCGGAATCCGCAGCGAACCGCCGCTGGAAATGGTTGCAGACGCGCTCGCCGAAATCGGCGCCGATTTCCGCGTCGTGCACCAGCGCGACGTGGCCGATTATTCGCTGCACTGGGAGACCGGTTCTTCCGGCGTCGCCGGCGAACTGAGCCTCGGCCAGGAGAGGATCGCCCTCGGCGCGGTCAAAGGCCTCTATTCGCGGCTGATGGACGACCGCATCCTGCCGGAGCTGGCGGGGCTTGCCGACGACCACCCGGCACGCCGCCACGCGCGCGCTTTCCACGAGGCGCTCTTCCGCTGGAGCGAGATCGCCGCCGCGCGTGTCGTCAACCGTGCCGACGCGCAGGGCTCGAATGGATCGAAGCCGTACCAGGCCCAGCTGATCGCCTCCTATGGCTTCGCGCCGCCGCCGACCCTGATCACCACCGATCCGGAAGCGGTGCTGAAGTTTCGGGAGGAGCACGGCCGCATCATCTACAAATCGATCAGCGCAGTGCGGTCGATCGTACGCGTCCTGGAAGACGCCGATTTGGAGCGGCTCGACCGGATCGGCTGGTGCCCGGTCCAGTTTCAGGCAGCGATCGAGGGTATCAATGTCCGCGTGCACGTCGTCGGCGAAGACGTCTTCCCGACCGAAATCGTAAGCACCCACATCGACTATCGTTACGCCAAGCGCGAGGGCGGCGAGACGACCCTGCGCGCGATTGCATTACCCGAGGACGTGCGCGCGCGTTGCGTCGCGCTGGCAGCCGGGCTGGGCCTGGCGTTCGCAGGTATCGACCTCATCCGAACCCCGGACGACGAGTATTATTGCTTCGAAGTCAACCCGCAGCCCGCCTTCTCCTATTTCGAGGCCAATACGGGCCAACCGATCGCGCGGGCCGTCGCCGATCATCTCGCCGGCGAACGCTCCGCTTAACCGCATTTTCACCCGTCGGGCCATAGGCCTGCACCATTCGAAGCCGAGGTGAGGGACGAATGGGGAGTGTGTTTTCGCATCAGCGGCCGCAGGAAGGCTCGGGAGCCGCGCGGGACATCGTCGCGCTGGGCGTGGCGCTCGCCACCTTGCTGCTCTTCCTCAGGATCAGCGACGGTTACGTCCTCCAGCTCGGCCAGCAGCTGGCGCGCCTGGGCTCGGACAACGGCAACATCATCGTCGGCCTGCTCCTCCTCAACGTGGCGCTCACCATCTACGGCTGGCGGCGCTATCGCGACGCCGCCCGCGAGGTGGTCGAGCGCACCGCGGCGGAGAAGCGCGCCAACTCGCTCGCCTCGACCGACCCCTTGACCGGCTTCCTCAACCGCCGCTCCTACACCCAGGCCGTGAACGACCTGATCGCCCGCGCGAACAAGCGCCGCCAGAGCGTCGCCATGTTGGTGATCGACCTCGACGGCTTCAAGACGGTGAACGACCTTCACGGCCACCTTACCGGCGACAATCTGCTGCGCACCGCGGCGGACGTGATCGCCAAGGCGCTGCCCCGCGACGCCGTCACCGCGCGTCTCGGCGGCGACGAGTTCGCAGCCGCCTTCGCCTTCGACAGCGCCGCCCCTTCCGAGGCCGACCGGTATGCGGACTTCATCGTCGACCGGCTCGGCAAGCCCTTCGACCTCGCCGGAGTCCACACCCACGTCTCGGCCTCGATCGGCGTCGCCAGCACCGGACAGGATTGCGATTCCGTCGAGATGCTGACCCGGCGCGCCGACATCGCGATGCACGCGGCGAAGAAGCTCGGCCGCGGGCGCTACGCCTGGTTCGACGCCTCGATGCAGCGCGAGCTCGAGAACCGCAACGCGATCGAGGTCGGCCTGCGCCGCGGCATTCCGGGCGGCGAGTTCGTCCCTTATTTCGAGCAGCAGATCGATCTGGTCACCGGCAGCCTCCACGGCTTCGAGATGCTCGCGCGCTGGCAGCATCCCGAGCGCGGCCTGGTGCCTCCGGTCGAGTTCATCCCGATCGCGGAGGAATGCGGGCTGATCGGCGACCTCTCGGTCTCGGTGATGCGTCAGGCGTTCGAGATCGCCAGGGGCTGGGATCCGTCGCTCACCCTCTCGGTCAACATCTCGCCGATCCAGCTCAAGGACCCCTGGCTGGCGCAGAAGATCACCAAGGTCCTCGTCGAGACCGGCTTCCCGGCCGAGCGGCTCGAGATCGAGATCACCGAGAGCTCGCTGTTCGAGTGCCTCGGCCTCGCCCAGACCATCATCGCCAGCCTCAAGAACCAGGGCGTGAAGCTCGCGCTCGACGATTTCGGCACCGGCTATTCGTCGCTGGCGCACCTGCGCGCCCTCCCCTTCGACCGGATCAAGATCGACCGCAGCTTCGTGGCCTCGATCAACGAGAACAGCGATTCGGCGACGATCGTCACCGCGATCACCCGGCTCGCGGAGAGCCTGGGCCTGGCCGTCACCGCCGAGGGGATCGAGGACGAGATCATCGAGGCGCGCCTTCTCACGATCGGCACGTTCAAGGGCCAGGGCTACAAGTTCGGCCGTCCCGTGCCCGCCGGCGAAGTCGAATCACTGCTCGCCGCGCGCGGGCTGGCGGCGGCGACCGTCATCGGCGGCGGCGGAGGGGAAGGCGCGGCAATCCGCCGCCGCGCCTGAAGGGACGCCAGCCCGCCGAGGTGGACGAAAGCGGCGACGCCCCCTAGATCGCGGCCATGCGCCGCACCTTCCGCAAAATGCACGGGCTCGGGAACGACTTCGTGATCGTCGACGCGCGCGAGGCGCCGCTCGAGATCGACGGAGCGACGGCGCGCGCCCTCGCCGACCGCCGCACCGGGATCGGCTGCGATCAGCTCATCCTGCTCGAGCCGTCCGAAGCGGCGGACGTCAGGATGCGGATCTGGAACGCCGACGGCGGCGAGGTCGAAGCGTGCGGGAACGCGGCCCGCTGCGTCGCGCTGCTGCTCGGCGGCGGGAGCGCCATCGAGACGAAAGGCGGAGTCATCCGCGGTGCGGCGAACGGGACCGCGGCCACGATCGACATGGGTCCGCCGCGCTTCGCGTGGGACGAAATCCCGCTCGCTTACCCGATGGACACCGCCGAGATGCCGGTCGGCTGGGAGGGGCTGCAGGGACCGGCGGCGGTCAATGTCGGCAATCCGCACGCGGTCTTCTTCGTGCCGGACGCCGCTGCGATCGACCTCGCCCGGCTGGGGCCGCTGATCGAGACCGACCCGCTGTTTCCGGAGCGCGTCAACGTCAATGTCGCTTCCCTGGAGGACGGCGCGATCCGGCTGCGCGTGTGGGAACGCGGCGCGGGCCTGACCCGGGCCTGCGGCACCGGCGCCTGCGCGACCGCGGTGGCGGCGCTGCGGCGCAGGCTGGTCGAGAGCCCGGTCGACATCCGACTTCCCGGCGGCACCCTGACCGTCGAATGGGCGCCGGGCGGCACGATCCGCATGAGCGGCGCCGCGACGCACGTCTTCACCGGCGAGATCGAGCTGTGAGCGGGCCGGAGCTGATCACTCTCGGCTGCCGCCTCAATGCCGCGGAGAGCGAGGCGATGCGGCGGCTCGCCGCGGCTGAGGACGACCTCGTCATCGTCAACAGCTGCGCGGTTACCAACGAGGCGGTTCGCCAGACGCGGCAGGCGATCCGCCGGGCCAAGCGCGCGCGCCCGGAAGCACGGGTGGTGGTGACCGGCTGCGCGGCGCAGGTCGATCCGGCGAGCTTCGCGGCGATGCCGGAAGTCAGCCGCGTCCTCGGCAACCGCGAGAAGCTGGAAAAAACCGCGTTCGCTTCCACTTCTTCCACTTCAGAGACGGCCGAGATCCGTGTCTCCAACATCATGGCGGTGCGGGAGACGGCGCCGCACCTCGCCGCCGGCTTCGCGGAGCGGGCGCGGGCGTTCGTGGAGGTGCAGAACGGCTGCGATCATCGCTGCACTTTCTGCATCGTCCCTTACGGGCGCGGGAACAGCCGTTCGGTGCCGGCCGGGCTGGTGGTCGACAGCGTTAAGAAGCTGGTGGACGACGGCTTCGAGGAGGTGGTGCTGACCGGAGTCGACGTCACCAGCTACGGCCCCGACCTGCCGGGGACGCCCAGCCTGGGGATGCTGATCGAGCGCATCCTCCGCCACGTCCCTTCCCTCCCCCGCCTGCGCCTCTCCTCGCTCGACTGCATCGAGATGGACGAGCGGCTGTTCGAGATCGCTTGCGGCGAGCCGCGCTTCATGCCGCACCTCCATATGAGCTTCCAAGCCGGCGACGACATGGTGCTGAAGCGGATGAGACGGCGGCACAGCCGGGCCGATGCGGTGGAGACGGTCGCGCGGCTCAAGGCGAAGCGGCCGGAGATCGCGATCGGCGCCGACCTCATCGCCGGCTTCCCGACCGAGACCGGGGCGATGCACGAGAATTCGCTGCGGCTGATCGACGAATGCGACATCGTCATGGGCCACATCTTCCCCTTCTCGCCCAAGCGCGGCACGCCGGCGGCGCGCATGCCGCAGGTGCCGCCGGAGGTGGTCAAGGATCGGGCGCGCCGCTTGCGCGAGGCCAGCGGACGCCGGCGGGCAGCATGGCTGGAAGGGCTGGTCGGGACGACGCAAAAGGTACTGATCGAACGGGAGTCCGGGTTGGGACACGCCGAGAATTTCGCGCCCGTGCAGCTAAGGCCCCTCCCCTCGATGGGGAGGGGTTCGGGGTGGGGTGGAGTCTCCGCAGAGTCACCGCGCTTCATTGACTCCACCCCCACGCAAACCCTCCCGCGTCAAGGGGGAGGGCTTACCGGCCAAATAATCAGCGTGAAGATCGCATCCGTCGAAGGCGGCACCCTGATCGGAGCGCCGGCGTGAGCGAAAGTTGGGTCGACCGCCTGCGCGCGGGGTTCCAGAAGACGTCGGACCGGCTCGGGGAGAATCTCACCGGGCTGATCACGACGTCCAGGCTGGACGACTATGTCCTCGACGAGATCGAGGAGGCCCTGATCGCCTCCGACCTCGGCCCGCAGACCGCGGCCAAGGTGCGCGAGCGGCTGAGGGGCGAGCGCTTGGAGGGCGAGCTCACCGAGGCGAAGGTGCGCGGCATCGTCGCCGAGGAGCTCGAGAAGATCCTCGCTCCCGTGGCCGAGCCGCTCGAGATCGACGCCTTCCCCCGTCCGCAGGTGATCCTCGTCGTCGGCGTCAACGGATCGGGCAAGACGACGACCATCGCCAAGCTCGCCCACCTCTTCCTCGAGCAGGATTATTCGGTGCTGCTCGCCGCGGGCGACACCTTCCGCGCCGCCGCCATCGACCAGCTCCGCGTCTGGGCGGAACGGATCGGCGTGCCGATCATCGCCGGCCCGGAAGGCAGCGACAGCTCGGCGATCGTGTTCGACGGCGTCAAGAAGGCGACAGCGGAGGGCATCGACGTGCTGATCGTCGACACCGCCGGGCGGCTCCAGAACAAGACCGGCCTGATGGACGAGCTCGCCAAGATCCGCCGCGTGCTCGGCCGGCTCAACCCCGAGGCCCCGCACGACGTCGTGCTGGTGCTCGACGCGACGACGGGGCAGAACGCGCTCGGCCAGATCGAGGTGTTCAGGGAGGTCGCAGGAGTGACGGGGCTGGTGATGACCAAGCTCGACGGGACGGCGCGCGGCGGCGTGCTCGCCGCCGCCGCCGAACGCTACAAGCTGCCGATCCACGCGATCGGCGTCGGCGAGCGGATCGACGACCTGCGCCCGTTCGATCCCGGCGAGGCCGCGCGCGCGATCGCGGGCGCGACGGGAGCTGGCGAGTGAGCGCGGACGTGAAAGAGATTTCGGCGCCGGGACCGGGCGCGCGGCTGGCGATCGACCTGCTGCCTCTGGTCGTCTTTTTCGCCGCCAATTACTGGCGCGGCATCTTCACCGCGACCATCGCCTTCATGGTCGCGATCACCGTCGCGATGCTGGTCTCGCAGCTGCGCTACAGACACATCTCGCCGATGCTGTGGTTCTCCGGGATCATGGTGCTGGTGCTCGGCGGAATCACCATCTGGCTGCACGACGACACCTTCATCAAGATGAAGCCGACCCTGCTCTACGCTGCGATCGCGGCGGTCCTGCTGTTCGGCCTCGTCACCGGACGCAACCTGCTGAAGACCGTGCTCGGAAGCGCCTATCCGGGACTGTCGGATCGCGGATGGCAGATCCTCACCCGCAACTGGATCGGCTTCTTCCTGGTGATGGCGGCGGTCAACGAGGCTGTCTGGCGCTCTACCAGCACCAGTTTCTGGGTCGGGTTCAAGCTCTGGTTCTTCCTTCCCGCGACCTTCCTCTTCGCCCTCGCCCACATCCCGATGCTGATGCGCCACGGCATGGAGCTGAAGGACGCGCGCGAAGAGCCGCCGATCCCGCCGACGCAATGACTGAGCCGGTCATCTCGATCGCCGGTCTCTCGAAGACCTACAAAGGCGGCCACCAGGCGCTGAAGAGCGTCGACCTGGAGATCGCAAAGGGCGAGATCTTCGCTTTGCTGGGACCCAACGGCGCGGGCAAGACGACTTTGATCAGCATCGTCTGCGGCATCGTCACCCCGACCACGGGCATTGTGCTGGTCGACGGCCACGACCATCGGCGCGACTATCGCGCGGCGCGCTCGAAGATCGGGCTCGTCCCGCAGGAGCTGCACACCGACGCATTCGAGACGGTCTGGGCGACGGTCAGCTTCAGCCGCGGCCTGTTCGGCTGCGCGCCCAGGCCCTCGCATATCGAGAAGGTGCTGAAGGACCTGTCGCTGTGGGACAAGCGAAAGGCCAAGATCATGGAGCTGTCCGGCGGCATGAAGCGCCGGGTGATGATCGCCAAGGCCTTGAGCCACGAGCCCGAGATCCTGTTCCTCGACGAGCCGACCGCGGGCGTCGACGTCGAATTGAGGCGGGACATGTGGCAGCTGGTCCGCGACCTTCGCGACACCGGCGTCACCATCATCCTCACCACCCATTATATCGAGGAGGCGGAGGAGATGGCCGACCGCGTCGGCGTGATCAGCAAGGGCGAGCTGATCGTGGTCGAGGAGAAAGCGGCGCTGATGAAGAAGCTCGGCAAGAAGGAGCTGACCCTCAACCTCTCCGAGGTGATGGAGGCGATTCCGCCCGAGCTTTCGGAATGGAATCTGTCGCTCAAGGCGGACGGCCACGAATTGCTCTATGCGTTCGACGCCAATGCCGAGCGCACCGGCGTCCCCTCGCTGCTGCGCCGGATGAGCGACCTCGGCATCGCCTTCAAGGACCTCAACACCAGGCAAAGCTCGCTCGAGGACATCTTCGTCAGCCTCGTCCACGAGGAGCGGCGCGCATGACCTTCAATCTCTACGGCGTCTGGGCGATCTACCGCTTCGAGATGGCGCGGGCGCTGCGCACCTTGTGGCAGAGTCTGGTGACGCCGGTGATCACCACCTCGCTCTATTTCGTCGTCTTCGGCGCCGCGATCGGCCGCAACATCGAGACCGGCGCCACCGGCGGCGTGCCGTACGGCGCCTTTATCGTGCCCGGCCTGATCATGCTTTCCCTGTTCACCCAGAGCATCTTCAACGCCAGCTTCGGCATCTTCTTCCCGAAATTCACGGGGACAATCTACGAGCTTCTCTCGGCGCCGATCTCGCCCTTCGAGACGGTGATCGGCTATGTCGGCGCGGCGGCGACCAAGTCGATCGTGCTCGGTCTCGTCATCCTCGCCACCGCCGCCGTCTTCGTGCCGATCCGGATCGACCACCCGCTCTGGATGGCCGCCTTCCTCATCCTGATCGCGGTCACCTTCTGCCTGTTCGGCTTCATCATCGGCATCTGGGGCCAGAATTTCGAGCAGATCCAGTTCATCCCGATGCTGATCGTCACCCCCCTCACCTTCCTCGGCGGCGCCTTCTACTCGATCTCGATGCTCGGCGAGCCCTGGCGCACGATCACCCATTTCAACCCGGTCGTCTATCTGATCGAGGGGTTCCGCTGGAGCTTCTACGGCACCACCGACATCGGCGTCGGCATCAGCCTCGCCGCCACCCTGGGCTTCTTCCTGATCTGCCTCGCCATCGTCTGGTGGATGTTCCGCACCGGGTACCGGCTGAAGACGTAGGGGACAGTTGCCGGGGGACCAGTTGCCGGGGGACAGTTACTTTCACGCTGCCGCGCCTCCAACCCAAACTCTGAGGGGTGAAAGTAACTGTCCCCTCACCCCCGCTCACGCAACCTGGGGACAGTTACTTTCAGGCTGCCGCGCCTCCAACTCAAACGCTGACGGGTGAAAGTAACTGTCCCCTCACCCCCCTCACCCCTCCTGATCGGCTCTCTTCACGCCGTCCCCGTCGAGATTCTGCGCGACGAACTCCCAGTTGACGAGATTGCCCAGCACGGCGTCCACGTAATCGGGGCGGCGGTTGCGATAGTCGATGTAATAAGCGTGCTCCCACACATCGAGCGTCAGCAGAGGTTGCATCCCTTCGCGGGCGACGGGCGTGTCGCCGTCGTGGAGCGAGGCGATGCGGAGCGCGCCGCGGTCCAGGACGAGCCAGGCCCAGCCGCTGGCGAAATGGCCGACGGCCTCCTCCTTGAGGGCGGTGAGCAGCGCCCCGGCGCCTCCGAACGAATCGTCGATCAGCGCCGCGAGCCGGCCCGTCGGCCGCTGGCCTTCCGGCGGCGCAAGGCACCGCCAGAAGAAATTGTGGTTCCAGAACTGGCCGCTGTTGTCGAACAGGCCGGCATCGCCGCGCTCGCGGGCGGCGCGGATCACGGCCGAGAGCGACGCGCCCTCGAGCCCCTTCTCGCCGATCATGTCGTTGACCTTGTCGACATAGGCCTTGTGGTGCTTGCCGTGATGATATTCGAGCGTTTCGGCCGACATGTGCGGGCCGAGCGCGTCCCTGGCGAAGGGCAGTTCGGGAAGCTGGAAGGGCATTCGTCTTCTCCTCGCGATTCAGACGAGGAACGGCGGCGGCGGTTCCCGCCTCAGCGG
The DNA here is from genome assembly GCA_034668525.1 of Sphingomonadales bacterium. GTDB lineage: Bacteria > Pseudomonadota > Alphaproteobacteria > Sphingomonadales > Sphingomonadaceae > Allosphingosinicella. Next base: position 7,611 of record JAXDPC010000189.1, on the reverse strand, counting down.
GGGCGGACGCTGAATCGCGCCAGCTCGGTGCGAGGGCGGTCCCAACCCGGGTCCAGCTCGCTCGCGCGGCGGTAGTCGGCATAAGCTGCGCGCAGATCGCCGAGCGCCTCGTGAGCGGCGGCGCGGCCGAAATAGGCCAGCGCCGGCGGCTCGGTGCCCCGCGCGATCGCCTCTTCGAACGCCGGCAGAGCACGTTCCGGTCCCGCCGTGCGCATCAGCGCGACGCCGCGGTTGAACCAGGCCTCGGCGACGCTGGGGTCGCGCCGGATCGCCTCGTCGAAATCGGCAAGCCCCTCGACCGTGCGCCCGGCGCGGACGCGCAGGATGCCCCGGTTGACGAAAGTGGCGACGCGGTCGACCGCGCTCAGCGGCTCGACGTCGATCGCCTGGTCGCAGAGCTGAAACGTCTCCGGAGTCGGAGCCAGCGGCGACTCGGCCGCTTCGTAGCATTGCCGCGCGGCGCTGCCGCCGATCACGGTCACCGAGGCAGCGGCCGGGGTGGCGAAGGCGAGGCAGGCGGCGGAGGCAAGGAGGGTGCGGAGGGCCATGGGCGATTCCTCTCGATCCGCCCGAAATAGCACGAAAAAGGGTCGCCTTCTATTGCAGCTCGTGGCGGCGCAAGGCGTGGCGGAGCTGATCGTAGCTGAGCTGGAGGGCGGCGGCGGCGGCGCGCTGGTTCCAGCGGCATTTCTCCAGCGCTGCGGAGAGGATCGCTCTCTCATATTCGGCGACCGCGAGGCGGAAGTCCGCGCAGCTTCCCGGGTCGTAAGCCGACAGGGTTGCGGGCTGACCTGGGGCGGGCGCAGGCAAAGCGGCCGGCGCGGCTTCGGCGGGCTTGTTGTCGTTGGCGAACGGGCGCCAGGGCGACTCGAACGGGTCGAACTGGATGGTGTCGATCGGCCGCGCCGGATCCTGCCAGCGATAGACGGCGCGCTCGACGACGTTGCGCAGCTCGCGGACGTTGCCGGGCCAGGGATAGGCCAGCATCCGGCCCATCGCAGCCTCGCTGAAGCCGGGCCAGCTCTCCCACTCCAGCTCGAGCGCCATCCGGCGCGCGAAATGGTCGGCGAGGACCGGGATGTCGCTGTCGCGGTGGCGGAGCGGCGGCAGGGTGATGACCTCGAAGCACAGCCGGTCGAGCAGGTCGGCGCGGAAGCGGCCCTCCTCGACCAGCTTCGGAAGATGCTCGTTGGTCGCGGCGACGATGCGCACGTCGACCGTGACCGGCTTCGAGGCGCCGATCCGGGTCACCTCGCCATATTCGACCGCGCGCAGCAGCCGGTCCTGGGCGCCCGAAGACAAAGTGGCCAGCTCGTCGAGGAACAGGGTGCCGCCGTCGGCCTCCTCGAAGCGGCCGGCGCGGGCCTTGGAGGCGCCGGTGAACGAGCCCGCCTCGTGGCCGAACAATTCGGCCTCGATCAAGGTCTCGGGCAGCGCGGCGCAGTTCATCACCACCAGCGGGCCGTCCCAGCGCGACGAGAGGTGATGCAGGCGCTCGGCGACCAGCTCCTTGCCCGTGCCGCGCTCGCCGATCACCAGCACCGGGCGGTCGAGGGGCGCGGCGCGGCTGGCGCGCTCGATCGCGTCGAGAAAGGTCGACGATTGGCCGACCAAATGCGTATTCCGTTCCATCCCATCAATTGGGACGATTTGCTACCATTTGGCAAGCCCCGATCGTTCTCAACCCCATCGGAAAGAGGCATTTTCCCCCGTTTCCCGTCCTTTTTTCGGCTTGGCACGCGCCTTGTATCTCATTCGGCAACTCCCGCCGGCGTGGCGGGGAGGCAGGTTTCAGGGAGGCACTCATGTCCGGCAATCTCATCCGCATCGCCGCCGCCGCATTCTGCTCGCTGATGCTGACCATGGTCGCCGTCGGCGCCGCGGTCGACGGCCAGGCCGCGAGCCGCACCGCCGCGGCGGTCTACGCATCGGCCGGCACCGCCGACAGCGCCAGTGGCTGAGCGTCGCAGCGAAGGAAGCGGCCGGGCCATCGTCCCGATGCCGCCGCTCCCGCCGCTGCTCCCGCTCGCGCCCCTTGCGCCCGAGGCGCCGGAAGCGCCAAGATCGTACCAAGTCCCCAAATCAATGCAGGAGCTTCTCCCCATGGGTATCTTTTCACGGACGCGCGACATCATCGCTGCAAACGTCACCGATCTCCTCGACAAGGCCGAGGACCCCGCCAAGATGATCCGGATGATCATCATGGAGATGGAGGAGACGCTGGTCGAAGTGCGCGCTTCCGCCGCCCGGACGATCGCCGACCAGAAGGAGATGCGCCGCCAGATCGCGAAACTCCAGGCGCTGCAGGAGAATTGGACCGAGAAGGCCGAGCTGGCTCTGTCCAAGGACCGCGAGGACCTCGCCAAGGCCGCTTTGATCGAGAAGCAGAAGGCCGCCGACATGGCCGAGCAGCTCGGCTCCGAGATTGCGGTGCTCGACGACGCGCTGCGCGCTTCCGAAGCCGACATCGCCAAGCTGCAGAGCAAGCTGCGCGAGGCCCGCGTCCGCCAGAACGCGATCATGAACCGGCTCGAGACCGCCCAGAACCGGATCAAGATGCGCGAGATGTACGCCGGCACCAAGGTCGACGAAGCCTTCTCGCGCTTCGACGTGCTCGAGCGCCGCGCCGACCTCGCCGAAGGCCGCGCCGACGCGATGAACCTCGCCGGCGCCGGCAAGACGCTCGACGAGGAGATCGCCGAGCTGCGCAACTCCGAGAAGGTCGATGCCGAGCTCGAAGCGCTGAAGGCGAAGCGCGCCGGCGGCGGCGCGGCGAAGGAGGGCTGATCAGATGGAAGGGGAGTTCCTGATCCCGATCTTCGTCGTAGCCGTCCTGTTCATCGGCCTGCCGTGGATCATCTTCCACTACATCACCAAGTGGAAGACCGCGGCGACGCTGACCAACGAGGACGAGAATCTGCTCGACGAGCTGCACGACGTCGCCCGGCGCCTCGACGAACGCATGTGCACGATCGAGCGCATCCTGCAGGCGGAGAATCCGAACTGGCGCTCGATCGCCTGCGATCCGGCCGACCTCAGCCTCGAGGACCGCGGCAGCGGCACGCTCGGCGGCACCCGCTCCAACCAGCCCGAGAGGAGGCTCTGATGTCGTCCCCGCGGACCCGCTTCTATCTCGACAAGCAGAACAAGAAGTGGCTCGGCGTCTGCGCCGGCATCGCCGACTATACCGGCCTCGACGTGACCCTGGTCCGGATCGGCTTCCTCCTGCTCACCTTGTTCGGATCGGGAGTCGGCATCCTCGCCTATCTGGTCACCGCCTGGATGGCGCCGGTCAAGCCGCAGGAGCTGACCTACGACAGCAAGGAAGACGCCAAATTCTGGCAGGGCGTCAGGACCAACCCGCGCCGCACGGCCCGTCTGGTCCGCTCGCGGATCCGCGACATCGACCGCCGCCTCGCCGACGTCGAGGCCTATGTCACCAGCTCGCACGGCCGCCTGTCGCGCGAGATCGAGAATCTGCGCTAGACGCGCCAACAGGGGAAGCCTTCGATGGACGACAATCTCGCAATGTTCCTGGTGATCACGCTGGCCATGATCTCGGCGGTCATCCTCATCGTGACGACCACCTGGATTCGGTCGCGCCACCGCATGCTCGCCGAACGCGCGGGGAGCGAGGCGGCGGATCGGATCGGGGAGCTGACCGGCGAGAATCATCGCCTCAAGACGCAGGTCGGCCGGCTCGAGGACCGGCTCGCGGTGCTCGAGCGGATCGCCACCGATCCCGCCGAGCGCACCGCCCGCGAGATCGAGCAGCTGCGCTGACCGCGCGCAACGTAGAGGAGTACGCATCATGCGCTCGATTACCGACATCCTGCTCGCCTTCATCATCATCGGCATCCCGGTCATCCTCATCTTCGGCCAGGGGCTGATCAAAAGGCTGATCGAGCATCGCGAGAAGAGGATGGAGATCGAGGCGCGGATGACAGCCGAGAAGGCGGCGCAATATGCGGCGCAGACCGAGCGGCTGGAGCAGCGCGTGCGCGTGCTCGAGCGCATCGTCACCGACAAGGGCATCGACGTCGCCGACGAGATCGAGCGGCTGCGCGACAAGCCGCTGAATTGAACGAACCATTCGAAAAGGGGAATGAGGGATGAACGGCGGTCAATTGATGGTCGTGCTGATCGTGACGGTCGTGATGATCGCCGGGATCGTGCGCGCGAAGATGGGCGTCCACCGCCACTCCAGAGGCGGCGAGCATGTCGCGCGCGACGACGCCGAGGCCCAGCGCCTGCGCGACGAGGTCAGGCAGCTGAAGGAACGCCTCCAGGTGCTCGAGCGGATCACGGTCGAGAAGGAGAACAGCCTCGAGCGCGAGATCGAACGCCTCCGCGACCGCTAGTCCGGGGGCCGGTCGCGCGCTAAGGCGCGCCATGGCCTTCCATTCGCTCGACCAGGTTTATGACGATTACGAGCTGCTCGAGGCGGACGAGCGCTACCGGCTGCTGATCGATCTCGGCCGCGCGCTCGAACCCATGCCGGACGCGCTCAAGACCGACGCGACTTTGGTGCGCGGCTGCTCGGCCTCGGTTTGGGTCTACCCGACCCGCCTCCCCGACGGCCGCCTCCACTTCCTCGCCGACAGCAACGCGGCGATCACCAAGGGCATCGTCGCTCTGGTCCTGCTCGCGGTGCAGGACCGGCGGCCGGACGAGATTGCGGAGACGGATATCGAGGCCGCGCTCGCTCCGTTCGGGCTCGAGAAGCAGCTGAGCTCGAACCGCACCCAGGGCATTCCGAACATGATCGCGTTGGTCCGCGAGACGGCGCGGAGGCTGGCCGGATGAGCCGGCCGGATTTCGGCGAGATGCCGGGCTTCGACCCGAAATTGTTCATGTCCTACGTCCGCAAGGTCGGGCATGGCGGAGCGCTCGGCATCGCCTATCGCGACCATGGCGAGGATTGGGCGGAGCTTCTCCTGCCCTATGACGACCGGCTGATCGGCGTCGTCGAGAGCGGAATCATCGCTTCGGGCCCGATGATCAGCCTGATGGACATGGCGACCAGCCTCGCCATCTGGATCCGGCTCGGCCGCTTCCGGCACCAGGCGACGCTCGACCTCAGGGTCGACTATCTCCGCCCGGCCGTTCCCGGCCGCGACATTATCGGCCGCGGCGAATGCTACCGCACGACCCGCAGCGTCGGCTTCGTCCGCGGCCTCGCCCATGACGGCGACGCCGCCGACCCGGTCGCCCATGTCAGCGGCACCTTCATGTTCACGGAGTGAGCGTCAGCGGGCTTCGGCGAGGAGCGTCGAAGCCAAGGCGTAGAGGGTGACCAGCCAGCCGATGCCGATCGCCGCCATCACCGTCCAACCGGGAAGGCCGCTGACGTCCGCCTCCCCCGTGCGGAGCAGATGGCCGACGAGACTGTAATAACCCAGGCCGGCGGCGAAGCCCCAGGCGGCGGCGAGCGCGCGCAAGCCGCCGGCGCGCCCCGAACCGGCCGCCCAGGCCCCGGCGATCAGCGCGGCGCCGATCAGCCAGTCGTCGATCCAGAGCCACCAGGACGCGAGGTCCGCCGAGCGGCGGACCGTCTCGGCGAGGGGCAGGACGAAGCCGATGGCGAGGGCGAGCCTGCGGTTTGCGTGGACAGACAGCATCCCACCGCTCCTCAGGCCGCCGTGCTGCGGCGCTCCTCGGCCTTCCTCAGCACCTCATAGGCCGCCTGCGCCGCCTGGAAGCGCGCCGCCGCATCGGCGTCGCCGGGCGCGACGTCGGGATGGCTGGCCTTGGCGAGCCGGCGATAGGCCGCCTTCACCTCCTCGAAGCCGGCGTCCGAATCCAGCTCCAGCACCCCGAGCGCCCGCATCTCGTCGGGGCTGCGGCTGCCGTCCCCGGGCCCGCCCCAGCCGTAGAAATTCGCCTTGCGGAAGCCCTCGGCGCCGCGCGTCTCCTCGGCCTCGCGCGCCGCCGCGTCCTCGGCGGTGAGTCCTTCGAAATAATTCCAGTTGCGATTGTACTCGGCGGCGTGGCGCTCGCAGAAATACCAGCGCTCGGGGCTGTTTGGCGATTTGGGCGCGGGCCGGTCGCCCGGCTCCTCGCAGCCGTCGCGGTCGCACAGCCGCACCTGCTGCGCGCCGCGGCCGGAGCCGTAGCCCCGCCAGCGCGGAAAACCCCAATCGTTCGAACGCGTCTGCTTCGCCATCGCGCCTCTCTAGTCGGACGACGCCTCCGGCGCACGACCCCAATGCGAAAAAAGTGCCAGAGGGTCTGTAAGCCGGGTTCTGTCCCCCGCCGTCGCGCAAGGCTCGGGCGGATGGGCGGCCATTCATCTGGGAGGCGGATCGCTCCGCCCCTCAAGCAACCAACCCGGATGGCATAAGGCGGAACGCGCCCGCGCCATCCCTATTCGGTCTTGCTCCCGGTGGGGTTTGCCGTGCCGGCCGCCGTTGCCGGGACCGCGGTGGGCTCTTACCCCACCCTTTCACTGTCGCGCGGCCGAAGCCCAGATCCGAAGATAACGCGACCTGCTTTCTGTGGCACTTTCCCTGAGCTCGCGCTCGCCGGGCATTACCCGGCACCGTCGTTCCGTGGAGCCCGGACTTTCCTCGACGCGCCGAAGCGCGCCGCGGCCGCCCGACCCTCTGGCGCGCCCTACCTAGTCGTCGCCGCGCGGCTTGGGAAGGAGCAGGGCGAGCAGGATCGCGCGGCATTCGCCGTCGATCGTGCCGTCGAGCAGCTCGGGACGGAACCGCCGCTGGAAGGCCACCACCGCCGCCAGCCGGTCGGAGACGTCGTAGCCGAAGCGCTCCAGCGCCAGCAGGAAGCCGGCGTCGGTCCAGCACGGGTCCATCAGATTGTGGGTCGGACGGGGCAGCGCGAGCCGGAGCCTGGCCAGACGCGACCAGGGGAAGAGCTCGCCCGGGTCCTGCTTGCGCGCCGGCGCCACGTCGGAATGTCCGACGACGTTGCCGCGAGTGATGCCGTGTCGCTCCTTGATGTCGGCGACGAGCCGCACGAGGGCGTCGATCTGCTCCTCGGGAAAGGGCCGGTAGCCGTGCTCATGCCCGGGATTGACGATCTCGATGCCGATCGAGGCGCCGTTGACTCCCGCAATGCCGCGCCACCAGGAACGGCCCGAATGCCAGGCCCGCTCCTCTTCGGGCACCATCCTGAGGATCGTGCCGTCCTCGTCGACGAGATAATGGCAGGAGACCTTCGATTCGGGATCCCGCAGCCGCGCGATCGCCGTCGCCGCATCCTTCATGCCGGTATAATGGAGGACGATCATCGAAACCGGATGGTCGCGCGCATCGTGATTGGGCGACGGGCAGTCGACGATGCCGAGGTCGCCCATGCGCCGGATCAGCCCGGCAGCGCGACGCCGAGCAGCAGCATATTCTCCTCGCCGCCGTCCGCGACCTGGACTTCGCCCCCGGCCTCGTCGACGAGCAGATGGACCAGCCACGCCGCCGCGGCGCGCGGCGCGATCTCCTGCTCGTCGATCTCGCCGCGCAGCACCTTGGCGAGCTCGGGATCGAGCACGATCCGCGGCCCTTCCGCGCGCACCACGATGTCGAGCCCCGCATCGTGCTTCTCGGCGCCGACGTCGAGCCTGCCGCCGCGGACCAGCGCGTCGCCGGCGATGAG
>JAXDPC010000188.1:0-4138 GCA_034668525.1 Sphingomonadales bacterium | reverse complement strand
CGCGGCCGCGGCCTGATCGCGCTCACCGCCGTCGCGCAGGATGCGAGCGGCGCGGCGCGGAGCCTGGCCTTGTCCTACGCGGCGGCGATCGGCAGCGGCCGCGCCGGCATCCTCGAGACCAGCTTCGCCGAGGAATGCGAGGCCGATCTGTTCAACGAGCAGGCCGTGCTCTGGGGCGCGATCCCGGAGCTGATCCATGCCGGCTTCGAGACCCTCGTCGAAGCCGGCTTCTCGCCGGAAATCGCTTATTTCGAATGCCTTACCGAAGTGAAATTGATAGCAGACCTCATCTATGCGCGCGGCATAGCGGGGATGCGCGAGGCGATCAGCAACACCGCCGAGTTCGGCGCGCTGAAGGGCGGCGCCCGGATCGTCACCGCCGACACCCGCACCGAGATGCGCCGCATCCTGCGCGAGGTCCGCTCGGGAAGCTTCGTGAAGGAGCTGATCGCCGACGCCGAAGCCGGCTACCCGCGCCTGCGCGCAAGCCGTGCCAAAGCCGCCGCGCATCCGATTGAAAAGGTTCGCGAAGAGCTGATCCACCTGGGAGAGCGAGAATGATCTTCGCGACCAGCGAGCGCCTGCTCCTCCGCCGCGCCCGCTACGAGGATCTCGACGCCCTGATCGTCAGCTGGTGCGATCCCGAGATGAGCCGCTGGACGCCGCACCGCGAAGACCGGCCCGGCTTCATCCGCCAGATGGTCGAGGACATGCAGACCAAGCAGCCCGGCGACGACGGCCCCGATCATAGCTGGTTCCAATATATCGTCGAGCGACGCGAGGACGGGGCGATGGTCGGCGACATCGGCATCGGCTTCAACGTGCCCGGCGAGCGCCAGGTCGAGGTCGGCTACCGCATCCACCCCGCCTTCCACCGCCGCGGCTACGCCAGGGAGGCCGTCGCGGCGATCATCGACCATCTCATCGACGCGCACGATATCCACCGCTTCGTCGGCGTCGCCGCGGCGCCGAACGAAGCGTCGAAGGCGGTGCTGCGCGCGCTCGGCTTCCGTCACGAGGGGCACTTCCTCAAGAGCTTCTGGTGCGGCGGCGAATGGGTCGACGACGATTATTTCGCTTTGCTCGCGAGCGAATGGCGGGCGCGATGACGCGGGAGCGGCGGCTGACGATCACCTTGCTGCTCGTCTCCGCCCTGCTCGCCGGCGCCACCGTCCATATCGGCATCCTCCTCCGGCGATTGGACGCCCTCGCTCCAGGCCCGGCCGACCGCCCGCTCGTCGAGCGCGCGATCGCAACGCTCGCCCGCAGCGGCCGAACGCCCGCGGAGTGGCGCGAGGGCGATGTCGTGGTCCTGCATCTGGGTAGCGAGGACTGCGTCGAGATCCGGGGTCGGCGTCGCTATTCCCCGACCGGAGCGGTGTGTTTCGGGAGAGACCAGCGGGTAGTGCGCACCTTCGACTACGGTCCGCCTTTCCCCTGATCGGTCATTTCCGCCCGAACAGTTTCTCGATGTCGCCGTGGGCCAGCTTCACCCAGGTCGGGCGGCCGTGGTTGCACTGGCCCGAGTGGGGAGTCACCTCCATCTCGCGCAGCAAAGCGTTCATCTCGGCGACCGAGAGCAGGCGGCCGGCGCGGACCGAGCCGTGGCAGGCCATGGTCGCGGCGACATGGTCGAGCCGCTCCTTCAGCGACAGGGCCTGATCGAAGGCGGCGAGCTCGTCGGCGAGATCGGTGACCAGGCCCTTGACGTCGCCGCTGCCGAGCATCGCCGGCGTGGCGCGGACCAGCATTGCGCGGGCGCCGAAGCGCTCGAGCTCGAGGCCCATCTCGGCCAGCTCCGCCGCGCGCGCCTCGAGCCGGTCGCAGGCGGGCTCGTCGAGCTCGACCACCTCGGGAAGCAGCAAAGCCTGGCGGGCGACGCCGCCGTTCGCCATCGCCCTGCGCATCCGCTCGAGCACCAGCCGCTCGTGGGCGGCGTGCTGGTCGACGAGGACGAGGCCGTCCTCCGCCTCGGCGACGATATAGGTGGCGGCGACCTGGCCGCGGGCGACGCCGAGCGGATAGGCGCGCGCTTCCGGGACGGGCGCGGAGGCGGTTTCGCCGCGCGCTGCCGGCGCGTAGGCCGCGCGCTCCTCGAACACGCTCGTCTGACCCGCGGCCGGCAAGGGGAAGCTCGGGCTGCGGAGCGGCGCCGGCTCGGAGCGCCAACCGGAGAAAGTCGCGGGCTGCTGCGCCGAGCGGTGGCCGGCGGCGTCGAGCGCGTGGCGGAGGCCGCCGACGATCAGCCCGCGGATAAGGGCCGGGTCGCGGAAGCGGACCTCGGTCTTGGCCGGGTGGACGTTGACGTCCACCTCGTCGCGCGGGAGCTCGACGAACAAGGCGACGATCGGGTGGCGATCGCGGGCGAGCAGGTCCTGATAGGCGGCGCGGACGGCGCCGATCAGGAGCCGGTCCTTCACCGGGCGGCCGTTGACGAACAGGAATTGATGGTCGGCGACGCCGCGGTTGAAGGTCGGCAGCCCCGCCACGCCGCCGAGCCGCGCCAGGCCCCGCTCATAGGCGATGCCGACGCTGTTCTCGCCGAGCGCCCGGTCGGTCAGCGCCGCGACCCGCGCCGGCCCGTCCTCGCCCGGCTGCACCGCGATCGCGCGGCGCCCGTCATGATCGAGGCTGAAGCCGATGTCGGGCCGGGCCATCGCCAGCCGTTTCACCGCGTCGAGGCAGGCGGCATATTCGGACCGGCCGGAGCGCAGGAACTTGCGCCGTGCGGGCACCCGGGCGAACAATTCCTCGACCACGATCCGCGTGCCGGGCGGGAGCGCCGCCGGCCCCTCCCCCAGGACGCGGCCGTTGTCGACGATACGCGACCAGCCGCCGTCGCGTCCGGCCTCGCCGCGCACCCGGCTCTCGATCGTCAGCCGGGCGACGCTGGCGATGGACGGCAAGGCCTCGCCGCGGAAGCCCAGAGTGGAGACGGCCTCGATCGCGTCGTCCGGCAGCTTCGAGGTCGCGTGCCGCTCAAGCGCGAGCGCCATTTCGTCCCGCGCCATCCCGCAGCCGTCGTCGGCGACCTCGATCCGCTCGATGCCCCCTCCCCTCAGCGCGACCGCGATCCGCGTCGCGCCCGCGTCGATCGCGTTTTCCACAAGCTCTTTCAACGCGCTGGCGGGTCTTTCCACCACTTCGCCCGCCGCGATGCGGTTGACCAGATGCTCGGGAAGGCGCCTTATTGACATGGCACCATCCCTAGCCCAAGCGGCGCCGTCCCGCGAGATATCGTTCACGAGATGGTAGCGCTTGCACCGGGGGCACCCTATTGAGGCAAATCCGGGGGCAAGCCGGTTTCCGGCGCGTAGGCCCCCATCTGGAAGCGAGTATCCAAATGTCCTTCTTCCGGTTCCTGAAATTCCCCTCGCACGACATGGCGATCGACCTCGGCACGGCCAACACGGTCGTCTATGTCCGATGCCGCGGCATCGTCCTCAACGAGCCGTCGGTGGTCGCGATCGAGACGATCAACGGCGTCAGAAGGGTGAAGGCGGTCGGCGACGACGCCAAGCTGATGATGGGCAAGACGCCCGACCAGATCGAGGCCATCCGCCCGCTGCGCGACGGGGTCATCGCCGACATCGACGTCGCCGAGCAGATGATCAAGCACTTCATCCACAAGGTGCACGGCGGCAAGATGCGCGCGTGGCGCTTCCCCGAAATCGTAATCTGCGTGCCGTCGGGGTCGACCTCGGTCGAGCGCCGCGCGATCCGCGATGCCGCCTCCAATGCCGGCGCCCGCCAGGTCTGGCTGATCGAGGAACCGATGGCCGCAGCGATCGGCGCCGACATGCCGGTCACCGAGCCGATCGGCTCGATGGTGGTCGACATCGGCGGCGGCACCACCGAAGTCGCCGTGCTCAGCTTACGCGGCCTCGCCTACACCACTTCGGTGCGGGTCGGCGGCGACAAGATGGACGAGGCGATCTCCTCCTACGTGCGCCGCAACCACAACCTGCTGATCGGCGAGGCGACCGCGGAGCGGATCAAGACTTCCTTCTCGCCGCGCACCTCGGGCAGCGAGCCGACCGCCACCGTGGGTACCGCGATCGCCACCGCCGCCCCGGCGGCCGGCCAGCGCCGCCGCACCGCCTCCGCCCCCAGCAGCGCCAGCACGATGAACCCGCCG
>JAXDPC010000187.1:0-3807 GCA_034668525.1 Sphingomonadales bacterium | reverse complement strand
CGGGTCAAGCGTGTTCCCGTCCCGCGATGCTCCCCGTGGCATTCTTCTACGTCCTGCTCGCTTTCGCCGGCCTCTACGCATTGGTCGCGGGCGGCGCGCCGGAGCGGATCGGAGCGGTCATTTTCGTGGTCGCGACCGTGCTCTCGACGGCTTCGATCTCGGCCGGCCGGGCGCGTTTCGTCTCGGTCGAGATCGGCGTGGTCGCGGTCGACCTCATCATGCTCGCCGCCTTGCTGGCCCTCGCGCTCCGCGCGGAGAGGTTCTGGCCGATATGGGTGACCGCGCTGCACATCATCGGCACCGCGGCGCATGCGGTGAAGGCGGTCGATCCGGCCGTGATGCGTCTCGGCTACGCCTTCGCGATGTCGTTCTGGAGCTACCCGATGGTGCTCATCCTCGCCGGCGCGACCTGGTGCCACCGGCGCCGGCTGGCGCGGGATGGGACCGACAGGTCCTGGTCGGCCTCCTCCGCCCGCTCGGGCCCGAGGCCCCGGCCCGGGCCGACCGGCTGATCGCGGCTTTCGGGTCTCTCCCCGCCGCCCTCGCCGCCAGCCCAGCCGCTCAGCGGCGCGCCCTCGGCGCCGCCACGCCGGCGATATCGCACCTCCAGGCGATCCGCGGCTTCACCATGCACGCCCGCCGCACCGAGGCGCTCGCCGGGCCGGTCGTCTCGACCGCGCCGGCGTTGATCGCCTATCTCACCCTCGCCGCCGCCGAGCTTCCCAACGAGCGGCTCCGGGTTATCTTCCTCGATTCCGGCGGCCGCGCCCTCGCCGACGAGACGGTCAGCCACGGCTCGGTGCTCGAGACTCCGATCTACCCGCGCGAGATCCTGCGCCGCGCGCTCGAGCTCGGCGCCTCTGCCCTGATCCTCGCCCACAACCATCCCTCCGGGGACCCGCAGCCGAGCCGCGGCGACGTCGCGGCCACCCGCCGCCTGGTCGAGGCCGCCGCTCTGGTCGGCGTCGAGATCCGCGACCATCTCGTCATCGCCCGCTCGGGCTGGTCGAGCTTCCGCGCCCTGGGGCTGCTCTAGCGCCGCGGCGGCGGGCCGGTTAACGCCCCCTTTACCACTCCCGTTTACCGCCCGTTGCGAAGGAGCGACGGTGCTTAAGGGGCTTAGGAAGGCGGGCATGCTGGTGGCGGCGCTGGTCCTGGCGATCGGCGCCGGGGCCCTGTTCGCGCCGTCGCGCGCCGAAGCCGCGATCACGAGCTGCACGGTCTCGACCGCGGGAGTCATCTTTTCCCCCTACAACAGCCAGACCAAGGCCGCGGTCTACGGCACCGGCACCATCACCGTCACCTGCACCGGCACCAACGCGACCAACGCGTCCAGCCTCCATCTCGGCGGCGGCAACGCCAACAGCTGCACCGCCCGCCAGATGCGCAACGGCGCCAACAATCTCGGCTATCAGATCTACAAGGACGCGGCGCGCTCCGCCCAATTCTGCACCGGGGGCGACCGGCTCCAGCTGGCCAATTTCAATTTCACCTCGGGTCTGCCGCAAACCCAAATCGTCACCCTTTACGGCCGGGTCAATGCGAACCAGAATCCGGCCTACACCGCTTCGGCCTATACCGACACGCTGGCGGCCTCGGTGCTGCGCGGCACCAGCGGCACCGTCGCCGGCTCGGCCAGCGTGCCGATCAGCGGCAGCGTCTCGCCGATCTGCTCGGTCTCGGCCGGCACCTTGGGCTTCGGCAGCTATTCCGGCAGCATCGTCAACGCGACCGCGACCGTCACCGTCAACTGCACCAACACCGCGCCCTATCAGGTCTCGCTCGGCGGCGGGGCCAATCAGAGCGGCTCCACCCGGCGCATGGCCGGCCCCCTCTCCAGCTACCTCAGCTACCAGCTGTTCCGCGATTCGGCGCGCACCCTGACCTGGGGCGACGGCTCGGCCCAGCTCGGCGCCCGCCAGAGCGGCACCGGCAACGGCTCGGCCCAGAGCCTCACCGTCTACGGCCGCCTCCCCGCCGGCCAGATGCCCGCCGTCGGCTCCTATTCCGACAGCGTCGTCGTGACGGTCGAATATTAGGACCTCTACAGCCGCCTGATCCGCGGCATCACGGCCCGCTTCTCCAGCATCAGCTCGCCCAGCGCCCAGACCATCGCATCCGCCCGGTCCGGCGACCGTCCCGGCCCCTCATAGCCGCCGCCGATGGTCAGCCCCGCCAGCTCGTCCTCCAGCTCGGGGAAGCAGCCCGCCAGCTTCGCCCGCCCGCCCTCGAACAAAGCCGCGACCGGCTCCGCCCGCAGCGCCTTGCCCTCGGCGGCGTGGACCAGCTTCAGCGGCAGCATCTCGTCCGCGGCCCTCAGCACGCTCTCGACCATATGCCCGCCCTGGTTCTTCTCGGCGACGACCCGGTCCGCGCGCCACGCCGCCGCCGTCGCCGCCACCTTGCGCGCCCACCCGTCCGCCGACACCCCGCTCACCGAAGCGTCCGCCAACACATAGCCGATCCCGTCCGCCCCCAGCCCGCAGACCACGATCCCGCACACCCCTTCCGCGCTCGCCGGCGGATCCACTCCGATGACGATCCTCCGCCAGGGACAGTCACTTTCACGCGTGATCGCATCCGGTCCGGCACCGCCCAGCGAAAAGTGACTGTCCCCAACCACCCGCGACTTCTCGATCAATTCCCGCGGCCACAGCGCCCCCTGCGCCTCCTCGATCAGCTCCCCCTCCAGCTCCTGCCGCCCGGTCCGCGTCCCGGCGTAGAGCGCCGCCAGCGCCGCCACCTCGCACGCCGGCAGCGTCCAGTTCTCGGCCATCCGACCGCCCGTCTCGACCAGCTCGGGCATCGCCTTCACCCGCCGCATCAGCGGGTTCGGCTGCGGAGTCGTCGTCACCATGATCCGCGGCCGCGTCCCCAGCCGCATCGTCATCTGCAGATTGTCCCAGGCCTTCTCGCCCTTCCCCGCTCGTCCCGAGCCCGTCGAAGGAGGCCATTTCGCGAGCTCGTCGCACCAGGCGAAATGGTGCTGCGGCCCGCGCAACTTCTCCGGCCGCTCCGCCGAGTAAGCATAAGCCACCGCCCCGTTGGAAAACTCGACCCGCCGCCGCGACGACACCCAGCGCGCATGTTCACCGGTCCGCGCCCGCGCCTGCAATCCGCTCTCCCCCTCCACCATCACCTGCAGCACCTCGTCGATCGTCCCGCCGACCAGCGCGATCTCCGCCCCCTTCACCTCCCGCGTCCGCGCCCAGACCCATTCCGCCCCCACCCGCGTCTTGCCGAAGCCGCGCGCCGCCATCACCAGCCACACCCGCCAGTCCCCCTCCGGCTCGATCTGCCCGCCATGCGCCTGCCAGTACCAGGCCTCCCAGATCCGCCGCTGCACCGGCCCCGGCAGCATCGCCACCCGGTAAGCGAGCTCCACCGGGTCCGCGATCAGGGCCAGCGCCTCGAGCAACGGCCCGAAATCGTCCGCATCGGCCGCGACCGGATCGCCGCCCAGATAGATGCTCGAACGCACGTTCATCGCAACCTCCATGGGGACAGTCACTAGTGACTGTCCCCGCCTTTCTTCTCTTCCCCACCTTCCCTATCTTCTCCGCCGTCGCCACGGGGACAGTCACCAGTGACTGTCCCCTCATCCCCGGCCCGCAGCCGGTCGCCATAAGCCCTGAGCGCCCTCACCAAAGCCGCCTGCACCTCGCCGCTCGTCGCCACCGTCGGCGTCCGCCCCGGCCGCGGCCCGAAGCCGGTCCCCTTCAGCGCCGCCGCCTGCCGCCTTTCATGCTCGCGGATCAGCTGCAGCGCCATTTCCGGAGTCAAATTGACCGGCTTCATCTCGACCTT
>JAXDPC010000186.1:0-5346 GCA_034668525.1 Sphingomonadales bacterium | reverse complement strand
TTCCGCGCAATGCGTCTTGAAGCTGCGGCAGCTTACCTCCAGCGCCTGAAGCAGTTGGCTGTCGTCTGACCAGAATCAGGCTTGCAAAATTGTGCCAATTCGCTGTACATCTGCGGCGCAAACCGCGTTTTTGCGTCAACAGAATCAACGACTTAGTGCCTCAAAAAGCCGGCTGCGAATCCTGCCGCCCCAGCCAGCGTCCTTCTGGTGGAGTGGGCGGCTGCGTCCCAATCCGGCACGTCCGTGCGCAGCCGCGGCTTTTCCGGTAGCACGCGCCGCCCCGGCGGATCATGATTGACGGGGGGTGCTCCAGGCGGAGCGCCCAGGAAGGCCGCCGTGGACGCCATTCTCACCACGTCGCCCTGGCGCGAATTCTTCTGGATCGCCTTGGGTGCCGTCGCCTTCGGCCTGCTCGCCGCCGCGGTCTGGCTCGGCCGCGATGCGCTGCGCCCGCACCGTGGCGGCCGCGCGATCTCGCGGCCGGGCGCCGCCATCGTTCCGCCGCTGCCGAGCGCGCCCGACCGGACCGACGCCTTGGAGGAGATAGAGGGCATCGGCGCGCGCGCCGCGCAGGTGCTGCGCGAGCACGGAATCTTCACCTACGAGCAGCTCGCCGCGCTTCGCCCCGCGCAGCTGCGCTTCATCCTGCTGCGCTACGAGGATTTCCGTCTCTGCGATCCGTCGACCTGGCCGTTCCAGGCGCGGCTGCTGGCGGAGCGGCGCTGGTCCGACTTCCGCCGGCTGACCTCCGTGCTGCACGGCGGCGTGGTGCGCCTGCAGGACGTGCGCGGCGTCGGCGACTGCCACTGCCACGTCCTGGAGGAAGGCGGCATCCGAACCGTCCCGGAGCTCCAGCGGAGCTCGTCCGAACAGATCGCCATGCTCTTCCCCGGCCGCGAGCGCCAGCATATCGGCGAGGTCGCGATCGGCTGGATCGACGAGGCGCGCCGCCTTCACGAGGGCGACGAGCAGGCGCTGTCCGAGCTTGCCGGCATCGCATGGGACGGGCGCAGCGCGGGCGGCGCGCGCGGCTATGGCGCCTATGAGGGGCGGCGCTCGCGCCGCGAAGCCGGAGGGGGCGACGGCGGCTGGTGGGGCGGCGGGGGCCGGTGGGAACGCGACGAGCGCCATGATTCCCATCGCGGCGGCGGCTCCGGCGGGGACGTCCTCGGAATCCCGTTCGCGCTCGCGCTCGCCTTGCTTTTGCTGCTGCTGCTGCTGCTCTTCGGGATCGGCGGCTGCGTCGCGACGATGGCGACGTTGAGTCGCGTCGACAGCCTGATCGCTGCGGAACGAACGGACACGACACGGCCCGACCGCGGGCGCGGCGGCTTCTACGGCCGCTATGGCGGCGGCGGACGCGACGGCCGCGACGGGCGCGACGGGCGCGACGCGGCGACCACCGGCGGCGGCGGGACCAACTGGCCCTGGCCCTATCCGTTGCCACCTTATCCTTGGTTCCATCCCTGCGCCGGCGGCGCCGCGGACGGCGGCTGCGTCCCGCCGTCGCCGCCTCCGCACTCCCCTCGGGCTTGCCCGCAGCCGCCCGCTCCACCGCTCCCGCGGCCCCGCCCGGAGCCGCGACCGGCGACGCCCTGCGACGAGGAGCAGATTCTTTGCGGATCCCCGGCGGCAGAGGATTATTAGCGGCCGCGTCCGGCCGCCGCGCTCCCGCCGCTAGGCCTCCGTCTAGACCCCTCGCTAGGCCTTCATTGAACCCCCGGCTCATTGACCGGCCCCGACCCCGGGGCCGAAGTTCCCGCTTCGGCCAGAAGGGGATCAGGCGTGGTAGAACAAGGCAAAGGCGGCGACCGGCCCGCCAATCCGCTCGACAGCTTCCTGTCCGCGGCGAACTGCTTCGTCGCCAACACCTTCGCCGCGCTCGCCCGCTCGGGCGGCCACTCGAACGACTCCGCCTTGCTCGAAGCCAATGTCGAGACGCTGGTCGAGCAGTTCCGGCGGATGACCGACAAGGTCCAGATCGGCTATGACGGAGTCACCGCCCGCATCCGGGTCGAGGTCGACGAGTTCCTCGAGCTGCAGCAGGGGCGGATGATCGCCTGCAACACGGAGCGCACCGCCGCGGCGGTGATGGCCAAGGGCGTGAGCGAGGGCTTTCTCGTCTGGCTCGCGCGCAACCTACAGGAGATCAAGAAGATCATCCGCATGATCCTCAGGATCATCTTCAACGGCGTCCCGCCCTGGTATGACGACATCGCCTTGCTGATCGACGAGCTTGCGCACATCATCCTGTCGCTCTTCGCGGCGCTCAGCGGCCTCAATGCCTCGCGAGTGGCGTCGGAGCTTTCCAAGGTAGAGCAGAATTTCTGGGCCGAGCAGGCCGCGCTCGACCGCGTCGCGGCGATGCGCAGGCAGATGCGCCGGCAGGACGACGATTAGGGCGCCGCAGCCGCGCTTGCGCGCTCACCGCCTGGCGAAGGAGCAGTCGCCGATCATCGGGTCCGCCTGCAGCCGCGCCAGCGCCTCGGAGCGGGCATGGACGTTGAGCTTCGTCAGGATCGCGTGGACGTGGTTCTTCACCGTCGCGGTGCTGAGGCAGAGCTGGCGCGCGATCTCCTTGTTGCTCATGCGCCGGCCGAGCAGCCGCAGCACTTCGCGTTCGCGCCGGGTCAGCTCGTCGCCCGGCTCGCTCGCCGGCGCCGACGTCGCCTGGCGGCGGCGCAGCTCGCGAAGCAGCCCGCCGGAGACTTTCGGCTCGCAGAAGACCTCGTCCCTCAGCGCCCGCCGCAGCACCTCGCACATGTCCTCGACGCAGGCGTTGCGCGGGACGTAGCTGACGAAGCCCGCGTCGGCGCAGGCGATCACGTCCTCCGCCGCCTCCGGCAGCGCGAGCGCGATCGCCTTGACGTGGGGGAAGGCCTGGATGAGCGCCCGGCCCTGGTCGAGCGCGCGTCGATCGGTGACATCGACCAGCACCATGTCCGCGCGCCCGCTCTCCAGCTCCGCGCCGAGCGACTGGACGTCGTGGCAGGCGACCGCGCGGGTGTCATGCTGGGCGTCGAGGCATGCGGCGACGCCATCCGCGAATAGCCGCACAGGCGAATATACTACTACGCCAAGAATAGCCGACCTCCCCCGTCCCACGTTCGCCGCGACCTCGGGGTCCGGATCCCGCACAGGCCGGCCCGATTGCCCTCTGAAAAGCCTACAGGCGAGGATACCGCGCCGAATGGGCCATCGGCCGTCACGGCGACACGCGACGCCAAGTTTTCCGACCGAGCGCATTGCAAAGTGGAGGCCAAGGCACTGCCATTTGCAAGGAAAAGTTGCACCAGAATGATATCAATCGTGGTAACGCCCCGGCTATTGTCCGACTGCTCGTCATGTTGCTCTCCTCGACAAAGCTTCACTGCCCCAAAGTACATGCGAATATTATTGCATTCCGATGAATTCCTTCAGATAATCACCGCTTTGCAGAAAAGGCTGGGCGTGCCGGTCACCTGGCAGCAGGCGTGCGGCCGCGCTCGCCCTGGGCGATCACGTCGTCCATGGTCATTTCGGCCCGCGTTGCCCTCGGGACCTGACGCGCTGTGTCGCAGACGCAGGCGATCGGCTTGACGTAGCGCCGGCCGGTCCGGTCGATCTCGCCCAGTCCGTCCTCGTTGACGATGACGGTGCCGAGCAGCAGCCAGGGCTCACCGCAGCAAGCGCATTCGCCGCACTGCTTCAGGCAGTCGCAGAGGGAGGCGGCGGCCGTCGGCAACTCCCCCGTGCGCGCCGGCTCCTTCCCCTGCGCAGCTTCACGCGCCGGGAGAAGGGCTGCAGGGCGCAGCGCGGGCGGCACCTGATCTTCGTAAAAGGCCTGGACGAGCACGTGGTCGCGCCTTCGGGTGCATTGCTGCGCCGGTTCGCCACCCGTCGCGCCGCAGCCGCATGGGCGAGCCGCTGCCTCTGCGGCCGTCACCCGGCGCGCTGCGACGATTCTGGGCTTGGACAGCATTTCCGGGCGGCAGGGATCGGGCGTAAGATCGAGCTTGAGCGGACCGCATACCTCGATCGGATAGCCGTCGCATCCCAGCGCCACGCCCTTCTCCACCGTCAGGATGAAATTGGGTTCGGGCTTCGGCGTCGCCTCCGTGCCCCCCGGTCTGCGGTCGCCGTTCGTCGCGGAATCCTGTCCGACAGCCGGGTCCTTCAGATCGAGCCCGCAGACGATGCCGCAGCCGAAATAGGCCTTGAGCAGCACCTGGATCACGGCGAGCGGGTAGCGCATCGCGGCGCTGAGGTCCTCGGCGGTCACGAGCATGCCGTCGCTGAACTGGACCGCTTCGGTCGAGCCGGGCTGCGTCTTCTTCCATTGGATGGTCTTGTTCATGGCGGTTCGCTCCTAAAAGGCTTCGTCGGGCGGGCTCGCTTCGGGCTCGGGTTCCGGCGGCGGGGTCGGGGCGCGGGTCTCCGCGGCGAAACGCAGCAGCGCGACGAAGTCGCCGCCGGGGCGGCTGTGCGGCGGCGTTGCCGGCGCATATTCGAGCGGAAGCGCGTCGAGCATATTGCCGCAGCCGTCGCGGATCATCTGGCCGCGGATGGTCAGCTCGACCCGCCCCCCGCTCTTCAGTTCCGAGCGGCTGTCCAACTCGTTGCGAATCCAGCCGGGGCTGACGCCGAGGCGAAACCGC
Organism: Sphingomonadales bacterium; assembly: GCA_034668525.1. GTDB lineage: Bacteria > Pseudomonadota > Alphaproteobacteria > Sphingomonadales > Sphingomonadaceae > Allosphingosinicella. The sequence continues at coordinate 709 of JAXDPC010000186.1, read as the reverse complement.
GCCGCATAATCGCCGTCGGCGTCGACCGGGTTCAGCGACGCCGGAATGCGCCGGGTCAGCAGATAGTCGGCCTGCCGCTCCCAGAGCAGGGCAGTGAGGAAGACCGACCCGGGATGGACGGTTTCGGTCCGCACGGGCTTGGTGAAAATGATCTCGGGACCCCGCCGCACCGCCTCGGCAAAGGATTCCCAAGGCACTTCCTTCGGCCAGCCGCCGGCGCCGCTCTCATTCTCGCCCCACCGGAGCGACTGGACGCGGGCGAGGTCGTTCTGGCAGCCCTTGATCAACTCGTAGAGCAGCGGCGTGCGATACACCCACGGCCGGACCTCGCAGCTCCGGTCGACCTCGCCGAAGCCCCATTGCGGGTCGCATTCGGTATTTTCGCAGAGGTTGCGCACCTGCACGCAGGCCAGCGGGATGCCGGCGTCGGCGTCGTAATAGACGTCGCTGCAGCCGATCCGGCGGAGCGCTCCCGCCTCTCCGCACGCCCATTCGAGATCGGCCGTGCGCGGCAGCATCCCTTCGTCCGAGCCATTGCGCAGGCAGACATATTCATCCAGGTCGATGCACGCGGCCTCGCGCGGGCGGACGCAGCGACGGTCGAGCGGCCCGCATTCGTGGCGGAGGCTGTAGACCACGCCTTCCTCGATCCATTGCGGCCGGTCCGAGCAGGGGCCGCAGCCGCTCCCCGGAACCTCCCGGCGCGCAT
>JAXDPC010000185.1:0-7245 GCA_034668525.1 Sphingomonadales bacterium | reverse complement strand
GCCGTGGTCGACGAGCAGCTCCATCGATGCGAGATCCTCGTTGAGCACGGCATGATGGAGCGGCGTGCTGTGGCTGTGCACCGGCTTGAATGCATCCGGGTCGGCACCGGATCCGAGGGCTGCGGCAACCGCCTCCGGCTTTGCGTTGATCACGGCCATGGCCAGAGCGGATTGGCGCTCCTCGGTTGACGCCGAGCCCAGCCGTTCGCGCAGCCGGCCGGTTTCCCCGAAAGCGGCGGCGATGGGCGCGGTCGTCGGCCAGCCGAGTTTGACCAGCGCGCGCACCGGCTCCAGCTCGCCATGCGCCAGCGCCATCTCGATCGAGCCGGCCGAAGGAGCACCGCCGGCGGCGAGGAGGGCGCGCATCAGCGGCAGCTGCCTTCCCTCCTCGCGGGCCGATGAGCTGGTCATGACCAGCTCCAGCGCATAGTCGAGATCGGCCTTCTCCACGCCGCGTCCGATCATCGCCTCCGCCACCTCGACGATATTGGCCGGCATCCGCTTCATCCAGGCGGGGTTGTCGGCGACGAACCAGAACAGCCTGGGATCGAGGAAATATTGGTGTCGCCGCGCGGCTCGATAGCAGTCCGGCTCCTCGATCCGCTCCCTCAAGAGTCGCGGCTCGGCGTCGAGCAGCGCGCCGAGCGCTTCCGCGTCGCCGCGGCGGATCGCCTCGACCGCGGCGCGGAAGGAGGGATCGCGGATCACCGGCCTGTCGAGCAAGGCGGCGATCTCCTGTCTGTCGGCAGCCGATCCCCGCTTCGCCGCGGCGAGCGGCGTCCGGCCCCGCCTGTCCGGCTGCCATTCGAGCGCGCCGTGGCGGATGAGCAGCTCGACCATCGCCAGCGGCCCCCGCGCCGCCGCGGCGTGGAGCGCCGTCCCGCCGGGCCCCGCCGCGGCCGTGTCGGCGCCGGCCTCGAGCAGCAATCTCGCGACGGCGATCCGCCGGGCGTCTTCGGCGCCGCTCGCGCAGACCTCCCAGAGCGGAGTGCGCGGCTCTCCGCGTCCGTCGACCGCCTCGCCCTCGCCGAGCAGCCGGCGCACGGCAGCTTCGTCCGCGTCGTGCGCGGCGGCGGCGAGGGGGCGGAGGCGTGGGGGCTCGCCGCCGCTACCGGCGACGTGACGCCGCAGCTCCGCCCAGGTGGCGAAACCGTAATCCCAGGCGAGCAGGCGCTGCGCGGCGGCAAGGCCGAGCGAGCGGGCACGGGCGAGGCGCTTGGCCTCCTTGCGCAAATATTCGGCGGAGGGGCGGGCGGGAAGCGCGCGTTTGGGGCCGTTGGGCATGGACGATCCTTTCCTTCGCGCCCGGCGTCCGCTGACGGGCAGGAAAGGTCGTGCGACCATGGCTCGAACGAGGGTGGGCTCGGCCCTTTCCGCGGACGGGCGGCCGCCTGTCGGCCGTGCCGGAAAGCTACGCTTCGGCCTGTAAGGCGTCAACGGCCTCGCCCCTCGCCATTTACGCCGACCGCCGCTAGGGAGCGCGCATGCTGCTCGCCGTCGACGCCGGGAACACCAACATCGTCTTCGCCTTGCTGGAGGACGGCGTGATCCGCGCCCGCTGGCGGATCGCGACCGATCCGCGCCGCACCGCCGACCAATATGCCGTGTGGCTGCACCAGCTGCTCGAGCTCGAGGGCTTCACGCGGTCGGACGTCGATGCGGTGATCGTCGGCACGGTCGTGCCCCGGGCGACCCACAATCTCGAAGTGCTCGCCGCCAAATATTTCGGAGTGGAGCCGGTGATCGCGGGGCAGGGGGCGGCCGAATGGGGGATGGAGCTCGACGTCGCCGAGCCGCGCAGCCTCGGCGCCGACCGCGCGCTGAACTGCATCGCCGCCCACGCCATCCACGAAGGCGATCTGATCGTGATCGACTTCGGTACCGCCACCACCTTCGATCTCGTCGACTTCTCCGGCGCCTACAAGGGCGGCATCATCGCGCCCGGCATCAACCTCTCGCTCGACGCGCTCGTCGCCGCGGCGGCCAAGCTGCCGCGCATCGCCATCGAAGCGCCCGAGAGCGATACCGTCATCGGCCGGACCACCGAGGATCAGATGCATATCGGCATCTATTGGGGCTATGTCGCGATGATCGAGGGGCTGGTCCGCCGCCTGAAGGCCGAGGTCGGCCGCCCGGTCACAATCGTCGCCACGGGCGGCCTCGCAACGCTGTTCGACCAGCGGACCGCCATCTTCGATTCGATCGAGCCGGACCTCACCATCCAGGGGCTGGCGCTTCTGTACGCGCGGAGCAAAAATTCCTCCCCATCGTAGATGGGGAGGGGGACCATGCGAAGCATGGTGGAGGGGTATTGGCGCAGGCCGTGCCAGCTACCCCTCCGCCACCTTGCGGGTGGTCCCCCTCCCCACCGCTCCGCGGCAGGGAGGAACTAACGAAGGACGAACATGAAACCCGGCGACGAACTCCTCTTCCTCGCGCTCGGCGGATCGGGCGAGATCGGCATGAACGTCAATCTCTACGGCTGCCGCGGCAAGTGGATCATGGTCGATCTCGGCATGACCTTCGCCGATCCTTTCTATCCCGGAGTCGAGCTCGTCCTGCCCGACCTCGCCTTCATCGAGGCGCGCAAGGAGGATTTGCTCGGAATCGTTCTGACCCACGGCCATGAGGACCATATCGGCGCCATCCCCTATCTGGCGTCGGACCTCGGCGTCCCGCTCTACGCGACGCCCTTCACCGCGGGGCTGATCGCCGGGAAGCTCGAGGAGGAGGGGCTGCTCGACGAGGTGAAGCTCAACGTGGTCGAGATGGAGGGCGAGTTCCGGCTGGGCCCGTTCGGCCTGCGCTATGTGCCGCTTGCTCATTCGATTCCCGAGGGCAATGCCCTCCTGATTTCAACACCTTACGGAAAAGTCTTCCATACCGGTGACTGGAAGCTCGACGACGCGCCGCAGCTCGGCGACCCGTCGACCGAGGCCGAGCTGCGGGCGATCGGCGACGAGGGCGTGCTCGCTCTGGTCTGCGATTCGACCAACGTCTTCCAGGAGCAGGCCTCCGGCTCCGAAGCCGGCGTCCGCGAAGGGCTCGACGCCGTGATCTCCGAGGCGGAGGGGCGCGTGCTGGTCACCACCTTCGCCTCGAACGCGGCGCGCCTGAAGACGCTCGGCCATGTCGCGCAGGACACCGGCCGCCGCGTCTGCGTCGCCGGCCGCTCGCTGGACCGCATCCTGCGGGTTTCGAAGAGCGTCGGCTATCTTACTGATTTCCCTGAGACGATCGATTTCGACACGGCGATGAAGCTGCCCCGGCGCGAGGTCATGATCATCGCTACCGGCGGCCAGGGCGAGCAGCGCGCGGCGCTTGCCCGGATCGCGTTCGACCAGCACAAATTGAGCGTCGGGAAGGGCGATCTCGTCGTCTTCTCGTCCAAGCAGATCCCCGGCAACGAGATCGCGATCGGACGCATCCAGAACGTGCTCGCCGAAAAAGGCGTCGCCATGATCACCGACCGCCAGGCGCCGGTCCATGTCTCCGGCCATCCCGGCCGCCCCGAGCTCGCCGCCATGTACGACTGGATCCGCCCGGAGATCATCGTCCCGGTCCACGGCGAGATGCGCCATCTGATGGAGCATGCGCGGTTCGCGAAGGGCCGCGGCGTGCCGCACGGCATCGTCCAGACCAACGGCGATCTCGTCCGCCTCGCGCCGGAAGGCCCCGAGAAGATCGGCGAGGAACGGGTCGGGCGCCTGGTCCTCGACGGCGACGTCATCCTCAATGCCGACGGATCGACGATGAACGAGCGCCGCAAGCTCGCTTATGCCGGCCTGATCTCGGTCGCGCTCGCGCTCGACTCGGGCGGCCGGCCGCTGGGCGGCGCCGAGATCGGCCTGCAGGGCATCCCGGTCGAGGAGGACCGCGAGGCCTTTCTCGAGGAGGCCTGCGCCGCGGCGGCGGAGGCGGCGCGCAAACATGCCGGCAATGAGGACAAGCTGCGCGAGGCGGTGCGTCTCGCGGTGCGCCGCTGCGCGACCGACTGGACCGGCAAGAAGCCGGTCGTCGAAATCCTCCTCGTCCGGGCCTGAGCGTGCATCCGGTCTCGGCGGTCGCCGTCTACATCCTGTTCTGGACGATGAGCCTGTTCCTCGTGCTTCCGTTCGGGGTCCGCACCGACGAGGAGGCCGGCGTCGAGCGCGCGCCCGGCCATGCCGAGAGCGCGCCGCACGGTTTCCGCCTCGGCCGCGCCGCCTTGCGCGCGACCATCCTCTCGGCAATCCTGTTCGGCCTGTTCTTCGCCAACTGGACCTACGGCTGGGTCAGCGTCGAGATGCTCGACTGGCTCGCCCCGCGCCGGGCTAGCCCCTGAGCCGCTCGATCGCCTGGGCGAGGGCGACATAGAGCTTGCCCATGTCGGAGGAGAGCAGGGTGATCGACAGCGGCGAGCCGTCCTTGTCGGCGAGCACCCGGCGCAGCATCGATTCGAAATCGTGGATGTAGCGGTTCACCTGCTCGCGGAACTCCGGCTCGTTCTCGTAATGGCGCAGGATCTCGCGCGCCTCGCCGCTGTCGAGCAGGCGCACCGCACGGCGGGTGAAGACGCCGCGGTCGCCCTTGAGATAGGCCGCCCAGGCGGTGTCGGTGACCTCGTTGGAGAGGATCTTGGTGACGTCGATCGCGGTCGAGTTCAGCGACTCGATCAGCAAGGCGACGCGGCGGCTCAACGCCTCGGAATCCTGCGCCTCGCGCAGGCCCCGCTCCTGGTCGATCCGGTCCTCGATCGCCGCCGCGGTCTCGCCGATGGTGACGAGCTGGCGGGTGAGCCGCTCCGACGCGCGCCGCGCCGCCGCCACCGCGGCTTCGGACATCGCGCCGAGCTCGGTCAATTTCTCCTGCACCGGCTCGGTCACCGCCTCGCTGATCGCGTCGCGGCTCGCCTCGCGCAACGCGGCGAGGCTCTCCGGGATGACGCCCGCAATCGCCTCGCGGGCGTGACTCGCCGCCTGGTTGGCGGCCTCGCGGACCCGCAGCAGCGCCTCGATCAGCTCCGGCGCGGTACCGGCGACCAGCCGCCCCGAGTCGCTCTCCGCCTCGGCCGCTGCGGCGGCGAGCGAACGGACCTGCTCCTCCGCCCTGGCGATCGAATCGGTGATGGTCGCAAGCAGCCGACCGAGCTCCTCCTGCTGCCGGCGAATCGAGCCCTCGCTCTCGGCGAGACTTGCCGCCGCCGCGCCCGCCGCGGCCTGCACGGTCTCCACCGCCGGCAGGATCGACTGCGCCGCGGCGCCGGTCCGCGCCGCATGCGCCTCGACGGAGCTGAGGGCGGCCGGCACCTCTGCCGAGAGCTGCGCGGAGATCGCCGCGAGGCTCTGCGACAGAGCCTGCGCCCGCTCGACGCTGAGACCCGTGGTCTCGTGGCCTTCACGCAGCTCGGCGTGAAGCGCGTGCAGCGCCTCGCTGACCTCCGCCATCGCGCCGGTCAGGCGGCCGGCGTTGAACTCGCCGCTCTCGCGCAGCTGCGCCAGGCGCTGGTCGAGGGCGGCGACCTCGGCGGAGACGCCGTCGAGCAAGGCGCGGCTCGCCTGCTCCTGGCCGGCAAGCGCGCCCGCCAGCGTCTCCAGCCGCTCGCCGGCGGCATAGACATTGTCTGCCAGCGCCCGCGCCGCCTCGACCGACGGGCCGACCGCTTCGGCCGCCTCGCGGGTGCGCCCGGCCTGCGCCTCGATGGCGCCCAGCGCGTCCGGGATCTCGATTTGAAGCTGGGCGGAAAGCCCGTCGAGCGCTTCCGTGATCTCGCGCGCGCGACCGGAGAGCAGGCCTGCCTGCGCTTCCCCCTCGCTCATCCCGGCCTGGAGCCGCTCGACCGATGCGCGCACCTCCTCCATCGAGGCGGTGAGCCGCTCATGGCTTTCGCCGCCGTTCCGGTCGAGCGCCGCGAAGCGGGTTTCGAGATCGCCGAGCGCGCGCGACAGGCCGCCGACCAAAGCGTGGCTGGCCGCGTCCTGCGCCGCGAGCGACGCCGCCAGCGTGTCCAGCCGCCCGCCGATCGCTTCGAGCCGTTCACCGAGCTTACGGCTCGCCTCGGCGCCTGCCTCCTCGAACGCGGCCCTGCTTTGCTCGATCCCGGCCAGCATCGCGCCGCCCTGTGTCTCGAGACCGGCCCGGGTCGCCTCGACCGCTTCGGACGCGCGGGCGAGGGCGTTGTCGACGGTCGCGCTGAGCACGCCCGCGGCCAGCTCGATCCGCTCGCTCGCGGCGCCGGCGCTGCTCTCGATCCGCGCGACATGGGCGCCGAGCCTTTGCGCGGCGCCGCCCACCGTCTCGTCCGCCTCGCGGCCGCGCGCGGCGAGCGCAGCAAGCTGGCCTTCGAGCGCGCCCGCCTGCTCGTGCGCGGTCAGCCCCGCCTCGCGCATCGCGTCGGCGACGGCGCGCGCCTGCTCCTCGGCGCGGGGAAGGTCGTGGAGCAGCACGCCGATGTCGACCCGGGCATGCTCGGCCGCCGCCTCCAGCGCCAGCGAGCGCCGGTCGAGCTCGCCGGTCTGGCGGGAGAGATAATGGGTGACCCGGCCGAGCCGGTCCGAAGCTTCGTCGCCGAGCGCCATCAGCCGCGACGCCCCCTCGGTGAGCCGCGACTGATTGTCCTCGATCCGTGCGGCGACGCGTTCGAGCAACCCTTCCAGCGCGGCCGATTCCCGCCGCATCTCGGCCACCGCGCGGGTGAAGCGCTCGGTCTCGCGGCGCGAGGTGCGGCCGAACAGGATCCAGACCATGCCGAGCAGCACCAGGGGGACGCTGAGCGTGGCGATCCAGCTCACGACCGCCGTCAGGCTGGGTGCGACGCCCGACCGGTAGATCGCCCAGCCTGCGGCGCCCAGCCAGCCGCCCGCGAGCAGCAGGAGCAGTCCGGCGAGCAGCGTCTTGCCGATCGAGCGACGCGGGCGCCGCTCCTCCTCGCCGGAAGCCGCCGGCACTTCCTCGGCCGGGCCGAGGAAATCATGCTCGAGGATGGGGCCGTCCGCCCCCATCGCGAAGGCCGGCCCCTCGTCCGGCTGCGCCTCGGCGCGCTTTGCCCCCATGCTCATGGCGCCGAGTTTACCATAATCGGGCCGCCATGAAAGCGCCGCCGCCCGTCCCTCGTGAAACGCCCCGTTAACGGCCTTCGGTTATCCGCAGGTCATGGCCTATGATCCCGGAGCTCTCGACGCCTCGCTCGCCGCCGCCGTCGGCTCGGACCCGCAGCTGATGGCGGAGCTTCGCGGCGCCTTCGTCGAGAGCGCGGCGCGCCAGCTC
>JAXDPC010000184.1:0-5175 GCA_034668525.1 Sphingomonadales bacterium | reverse complement strand
AAGCGGCCGATGAAGCCTTATCACGACCATAGCGACGAGAGCGTGCGCCGCGACCTCGTCGCACGGATGGCGAGCGAGGCCGTGGCCCTGGTCTCGGATGCCGGCACGCCGCTCATCTCCGACCCTGGCTACAAGCTCGTCCGCGACGCGCGCGCGGCGGGCATCCCGATCGTCACCCTCCCCGGGCCGAGCGCGGCGATCGCCGCGCTCACGCTCGCCGGGCTGCCGACCGATCGCTTCGCCTTCTTCGGCTTCCTTCCCGCCAAGGCGGCAGCGCGCGCCGCGGCGATCGCCGAGGCGGCGCCGTTCCGCGGCAGCCTCGTCTTTTACGAAAGCGGCCCGCGCCTCGCCGCCGCCCTCGCCGCGCTCGCCGTGGGCCTCGGCGACCGCCCGGCCGCGATCTGCCGTGAGATCAGCAAAAAGTTCGAGGAGACGGTCTGCGGCAGCCTCTCCGAGCTGGCGGCGCGCTACGCCGACGCGCCGCCCAAAGGCGAGATCGTGATCGTGGTCGGCCCGCCGGGCGAGCGCGAGAAAGCCGGCGACGCCGACATCGACGACGCCCTTCGCGAGGCGATGACCCGCCTCTCCCCCTCCCGCGCCGCCGCCGAAATCGCGGAGAAGCTCGGCCTCCGGAAGCGGGACGTCTACGAGCGGGCCCAGTTTCTGAAGGAGGAACGGTGATCCGCCCCGCTTTTGCAGCCGCTCTGCTCCTCCTCGCCGCCTGCGCGACCGCAAGGGCCTCCGAGCCGCAGCCCGACGCCGCGTGGCTCGTCGGGCTCTGGTGTCCCGACCATTCGCCGATGACCTATGCCGGGGTCGAGGTCGGGCTGCGTCCGACCCGCTTCAAAGCGGACGGCACCTATTCGACCTTCGAGGATGCGGGGCAATGGCGGCTCGCCGGCGAAAGGCTTGATCTGCTGTCGGGCCTCCGGATGAGAAGCGTGGACCGGGTCGAGCGGCTCGGCCGCAATGCGATGGCGCGGCACCATGATCATGGCGAGCGGGAAATCTGGCACCGCTGCACCCGCGAGCAGTGACCCGGCAGCGGGCCGAGCGCGGCGGCCGGCGGGCCGAGACGATCGCCGCCTGGTGGCTGCGGCTCAAGGGGTGGAAGATCCTCGCCCGGCGACTGCGCATGCCGCTCGGCGAGGTGGACATCGTGGCCCGCCGCGGCCGCATCGTCGCCTTCGTCGAAGTGAAGGCGCGCGCCAGCCCGGCCGAGGCCGCGCATGCGCTCGACGAGTACCGCCTGCGCCGGGTCGCGGCAGCCGCGGGCGCCCTCGCGCACCGCTTCGCCCGCGACGGCGACGACATCAGGATCGACGCGATCTTCATCGTCCCCCGCCGCCTGCCCCGCCACATGGCGAACGTCTGGCACGGGTGACAGGGGCGAGTGGCGCTACTACAGCGCGGCCGAGACGAATTGCACTCACCCGCTCATCCTGAGGAGGGACTGAGCTTGGCGAAGGCCCGTCTCGAAGGACCGCGCATGATCCTTCGAGACGATGAACAGGTCGCCATGTCCCCCGGACATGGCTACGAACGTCCGGGGGACGTTCGTACCCGTTCATTCGACTTCGCTCAGCGGCTCCTCAGGATGAGCGTTATGGAGCATCCATCATGGTCCTCAACGTCGCCGTCCAGATGGACCCGATGGACAAGATCAATATCGGCGGCGATTCGACCTTCGCCTTGATGCTGGGCGCGCAGGCGCGCGGCCATCGCCTCTGGCATTATGCGGCCGAGGATCTGAGCTGGGCGCAGGGGCGCCTCTGGACGATGGCCCGTCCGGTGACGGTGCAGCCCGTGGCTGGCGACCATCATCGCTTCGGCGAGCCGGAAATCCTCGACCTCGGCTGCGACGCGGACGTGGTGCTGATGCGCCAGGACCCGCCTTTCGACCTCGGCTACATCACCGCGACGCACCTGCTCGAGCGCATCCAAGGGGAGACTTTGGTCGTCAACGACCCGGCGAGCGTCCGCAACGCGCCCGAGAAGGTCTGGGTGCTGGATTTCGCCCGCTTCATGCCGCCGACCGCCATTACCCGATCCCTCGGCGTCGCCCGCGAGTTCCTCGCCGAGCATGGCGAAGTCGTCGTCAAGCCGCTGCACGGCAACGGCGGCAAGGCGGTGTTCAAGGTCGGCCGCGACGGCGCCAACCTCGCCTCGCTGATCGAGGTGTTCAACGCGGCCTATCGCGAGCCGCACATCGTCCAGGCCTTCCTTCCGGAGATCACGCAAGGCGACAAGCGCATCGTCTTCATCGACGGCGAGGTGGCGGGCGCGGTCAACCGGCTGCCCGGCGAAGGCGAGATCCGCTCCAACCTCGCGGTCGGCGGCAAGGCGGCGAAGACGGAGCTGACGGAGCGCGAGGAGGAGATCTGCGCGGCGATCGGGCCGGAGCTGAAGGCGCGCGGCCTGTTCTTCGTCGGCATCGACGTGATCGGCGGCAAGTGGCTGACCGAGATCAACGTCACCTCGCCCACCGGCATCGTCGCCATCGACACGTTCAACGGCACCGACACGCCGGCTATCTTCTGGAAACGGAACGAAGCGCGGCTCGGCTGAGTTGAGCCGCAATGGCCGACTGGGTGATCCGTCTCATCGATTCGACCGGCTATGCCGGCGTGTTCCTGCTGATGCTGGTCGAGACAATGTTCCCGCCGGTCCCGTCGGAAGTCGTGATGACCGTCGCCGGCCTGCGCGCCGCGCACGGGCCGATGAGCCTCGGCGGAGTCGTGGCCGCCGGCACCGCCGGCGCGATGGCGGGCAACCTCTTCTGGTACCTGCTGGCGCGCTGGATCGGCCTTCACCGCTTCCGGCCGTTCATCGAACGCCATGGCCGCTGGCTCACCATGGACTGGTGCGACGTCGAGAAGGTCGAGAAGTTGTTCGGCCGCTTCGGCGGCGCGGTGGTGATGGTCGGCCGCCTGCTGCCCACCATCCGCTCGGTGGTCTCGCTGCCTGCGGGGATGGTGCGGATGCGGCTCCACAGCTTCCTGTTCTGGTCGACGATGGGGACCGCGGTCTGGAGCGCCCTGCTTGCCCTCGCCGGCTACGTGCTCGGGCAGAGCTTCGAGCGGGTCGAGGAGGTGATCGGGCCCCTCTCCTCGGCGATCGTCGCCGCGATCCTGCTCTTCTACCTGTACCGCCAGGCGACCTGGCACCGCCGCCACCGCGAGGATCAGGCGCGCGGGTGAGCGTTCCTGTAGACGTCCATCAGATGGGCGGCGTCGACCGAGGTGTAGATCTGGGTCGAGCTCAGGCTGGCATGGCCGAGCAGCTCCTGCAGCGACCTCAAATCCGCGCCGCGGCCGAGCAGATGGGTGGCGAAGCTGTGGCGCAGCGCGTGCGGCGTCGTCCGCTCGGAGAGGCCGAGCCCGCGCCGCGCCTTCATCACCGCGCGGCGCACGATCTCGCCCCTGAGCGGCCCGCCGCGCGCGCCGCGGAACAGGGGCCCGTCCCTCTCGACCGGATAGGGACAGAGGCTCTGATATTGCTCGATCGCGGCGCGGACCGGCGCGAGCAGGGGGACGATGCGGGTCTTGCTGCGCTTGCCGGTGACGCTCAGCGCCTCGCCGAGCGGCAGCGCCGCGCCGGTGAGGCCGAGCGCCTCGGCGACGCGCAGGCCCGAGCCGTAGAGCAGGGTCAGCACCGCGAAATCGCGCGCCGCGATCCACGGCTCGGAGGCATCCTCCTCCACCGCTTCGGCGAGCGACACCGCCTCGTCCGGCGAGATCGGCCGCGGCACGCTGCGCGGCCGCTTCGGGGCGCGCAGGCGCGGCAGGGCGTCGCGATTGCCGAGCTCCGACGCGACGAAGCCGAGGAAGCCGCGCACCGCGCTGAGCTCGCGCCCCGCCGAGCTGTTGCCGAGCCCGCCGGCGCGACGGCTGGTGAGGAAGGCGCGCAGGTCTGAGGCGGTGAGCGCGGTCAGCGCCGCGCCGTCGACGCTGCCGCCGAGATGCGGGCCGAGGAAGCCGATCAGCCGGTGCGCGGTCGCGACATAGGCGCGGACGGTGTGCTCCGAGCGGCGGCGGCTGAGGGCGAGGTGATCGTGCCAGCGCCGGACCAGCGCGGCGGCCGGATGAGGGTTCAGGGGATCAGCCACCGGCCCATGCAGCGCGTCAGCACGCGGCCGAGGAAGACGAGCAATTCGGAGCCGTGGCGGGTCTCGAAGCCCTGCTCGCTGCGCTGGCCAAGGGCGAGCAGGCCGTTGGGCAGGGGGGCCTCGCTGTCGAGCCGGACCAGGGCCTCGGCGCGGATCAGCTCGCAGGCCGGGCCGAACAAGGGATGCCCCCGCTCGACTCCGCGCAGCACGACGCCTTCGAAGCCGGCGATCGACTTTCGGATCACCCGCGGGTCGACGAACTGCAGCCCCGAGGCGTCCGCGCGCACCCCCATCTCGCCCGCGAACAGGGCCACCGCGACCGCGTCGAGGCCGAGGATCTGCGGCCATTCCTGAGTGACGATGTGGATGAGGTGGTCGAAGCCCTCCGCCTCCACCGCCGCCAGCACCGCTTCGTGGATCGAGGCGACCGCGCCCGAATGGCCGCGGGCGAAGGCGATCAAATCCTGGTTCGCCTCCTCGGCGGCCGCGACCCGCGCGCGCAGGCTGGCGAGCGCCCGGTCCTCGAAGTTGATCACCGTCCCCCTCGAACCCGAGCGTAACCCGGATGTGGTTAAGAAGCGATGGAATTCCGCCGCATCGCGCGCAGCAGGAAGAAGACCAGCAGCCCGAACGGCCCGATCATGAAGGTCAGGACCAGGCACAATATGACCAGCGGGCGCGACATTCCGAGCCGGCCCCCCTCCTCGGCGATCCACGAGCCGACGAACAGGTCGAAGGCGAGATAATGGACCCAGCCGAGCAATTGCAGCTTCGGCACGTCGAAAAAGGCCGCGACCCCGCGCAGGCTGTAATCCTCGGCCAGCACCCCGGCCTCCCGTGCGGAGAGGACGAACAGGATCGTATAGCCCGCGGCAAGCGCGACCGCCGCCCAGCGCGCGAAGCGGACCCCGCTTCCCGGCGCGACGATCAGAGCCAGCCAGCCGGCCAGCGCCGGCACGTGCGCGATCCAGAACCAGGTCTCGAGCGTCAAAAGGTCCCCCCTCTCCCTCCAGTTCCTCCCCGCCGCGAAGCGGTGGGGAGGGGGACCATGCGAAGCATGGTGGAGG
>JAXDPC010000183.1:0-5045 GCA_034668525.1 Sphingomonadales bacterium | reverse complement strand
CGATATTGCGGCAATTTTCGGAGCCGATCTCCTCGTAGCGCGCCTCCATGTCGGCGACGAGGCTGGTGAGCAGCGCCTTCGCCTGCTCCTGGTCGTCGACGATACCGCCACAAAGATGCGGCAGGTCGCGGGCCCAGGCATAATCGACGCCCCGCTTCGGATCGATCAGGTGAAGCTCGAGGTCGGAAGGGCTGTTGAGCGCGCAAAGGTCGAGGATGAGGTTGGTAACGAGGATGCCCTTGCCGCTCCCGGTGGTGCCCGAAACGAGGCTGTGCGGAGCCGCCCGTTCCTGTCCGCTGAATTCCGCTGAGAGTGGCAGGAAACACAAGCTCCCGTCGTCTTCCTTTTCGCCCAGCATCGGCGCCATGGCCTGTCCTGTCTCAGACTCCTTCTCGCGGCGAAGCCAGGCGTCTGCGAGATGCAGGATCGACCGGCGCGGCCTCTTCAGGCCGATCGCGATTTGGCCCGCGAGCGGCGTGATACGCACGATGTCGAGGCCGTGACGGGTCAATAGGTCCGTCTGCTTGCGTTCTAGCCAGCCGACCGTGAGTGTCCGACCGCCAACATAGACGAGCCCGGTATTCGGCGTCAGCCGGTGGCCAAGGATGGGCGCGTCCATGCCCTCGAGCTGCAGCGCGCTACGCAGGTCGGAGATCTTTTGCTCCAGCCAATGCTCGCCGTCATTCCTGTCCTCGGAGCGCCGCAGACGGTGGAGAAGCCGGGCGATGGGTTCGCTCCACAAAGTTGATTCGTGGTCCGCGGCATCGGCAGGCGTCGCCTCGCTTTCCGGCTGATCTTCGCTGGGGGCTGCCGCCTCGGACAGGCCGTGGTCGGGCGCGGTTTCGCCTTCGGGCTCGCCGGACGGGGGTTCCGGCTGCTCCAAATCCGGCTGCGGAACCGCACTTTGGGTCGTTTCCTTGGGCGGGTCTTCGGCCTGAGACGGCCATCCCGTCGGCACGGAGAGCAGAGGCGAGGCGCTGTCGTCCCCCAGCGCGCGAAGCGCCTTGGCCGTCTGGGATCGCGAGAACAGCCACTGCGCCTGCCGGCGCCTCTTTGTCTGCGGTTTGTCCTCGTCGGGCAGGAACGGCATCGGCTCGTGGATCGCGGCCACCTCATGGCTGAACACCAGCGAATGCCCGTCCACCGAGATCGGAAGCGTGCCGTCCCGCAAATGCTCGAGCCAGACGTCCTGAGTGATGCCGCCGATCTGGTCGAACGGCTCCATATGCTCGAGCACCATGTCAGCGAGGCGGTTCCGCCAGATCCTGGGATCGAGACTTACCGCTCCCCCGAGCAGCCGATGGTTGAGTGCGGTCCAGGTCGAATCCAGCTGCCTGGCCGAGCGCCGGCGATGCTCGAGCAGCCCGTCCTGCCCGCAATATTTGGACTCCGCGACGACGAGCCGAATCTCGGGCCCTTTCCGGCCAACCGAGAAGTCGAGGGCTAGGATGTCCGCCATCTCACCGCTGAGGTCCAGCCAGTCGCGAAAGTCGTCAAGGAAGAACCAGGCGGTGCGGTTGTCGCGGCCCTGCGAGAGCATGCGCTCAAGCTCGCGCTGGGAAAGGACGAGGCCGAGAAGCTCGTGGGCGTAATTAGACCATTGGGCACCGCGCATGACGACCCCGCCCGACAGGCTGGCGGACCGCTTGAACAATTCCGATCGCAAGGCGGCGATTTCGGCATTGTCGCAGCCCGGCAGGATGACGTCGAGATCGGAGGAAATGCAGTCGTCGATCTCCTGCTCCGTGATCTCCGTCGAGACGATGACATTGTGGGTCGAGCCGGGCGCGCTGAAATAACGAATAATCCGGCGCTCGTCCGTTGCGATCAGGCGCCGGTCGGCGACCCGATCGAAGGTCATCACCCAGTTTCCAAGCTGGTGGGCCTTGGCCAGCAGCTGATGGACCTCGCCGGAACGGAATTCGACTTGCTGCACCGGCAGCCACGCGTCGCTGCTTGCTGCCGGGTCGCTGCGCTCCAATGCGCGCAGTGCGGTAACATAGGCCTGGCAGGCATTAGGCTGGTAGGGGGCGGTGAGATAGAGAGCCGAGGTTGTGTTCCCCTTGCGGAACGGGCGGCGCTTCGAGCGGGCGGTCGGTACGAACGTCTCGATTCGCTCGTCCCTTTGCAAGCCTTCGCTGCGCACCCAGCGGACCGTGCTGCTCCTGGCGATGACGTCCTGGAGCAGGACGATGTCGTTGGATTTTGGACCGCTCTCCTGCGCCATGCTCTCGGGGCTAAAGATGCCTACCCGCAGCCGGGAAAGGAAATTCCGCGCCGCTTCGCTTGCCAGGCCTGTATCTATCTCATGGTGGATCCGGCGGTTCTGCCGCTCATAGACTTCGCGCAGCCGCAAGCTGTCATCGTCGGTAACGACCAGCTCGCAGCGAATATCGGCGTCGTCCTCGATCCTTCGCGAAAGGCCCCGCGCCAGCGATAGCGGAAGATTCTCGGATGCCGCGTTCAGCACGACCACTGAAAAGTTGGACCGCTCGTGCGGCCGCAGGTTCAGATATTCGTTGGCCACCCGGTCGAAGGCGGCGATCACATTGTCTGCGCTGTCCTCAACCTGGTCGACGCTCGTTCCCGTCGCCTCGACCAGCGAATAGTCCGCTACGGCCTGGGTCTCGACCAGCAGTGCCGGTTCGAGGCCGGTGCCGAGCGCCACGTCCCCATAATAGGTTCCGCCAAACGTCGCGACCCGGTCGTTGACGAGATCCTCGATGTCAGCGGCCTGACTGCTGTCGGCCTGAATGATAAGGGCGATCGCGGACGCGAGCTGACGCGCTTTTGCCGCCAGTTCCGCCAAGCGAAGCGGATGCCAGGAGGTGACGATCGCCGCCCCGCGGTCTGCCTCGACCCCTACGATACCGATCGCGAGAAGCGGGGCGAGCAGTTCGCGCTGGCAAATTTCCTGCGGAGCCTCGTCAAGGACGGCGGACAGCAAATTACCATAGGCTTCCGCCTGCTCGAGCAGGGCATTCTCGGCGAGCCCCATACCGCGCAAGAACCGCTCGAGCGCGTCGCCATAACGGAAATGGAAGTCCTCGAACCGTGTCTTGAGCAGGCCGGCCGACTCCGTGGTCAGCACCTTCTGCTCGGCGATGCGGTCGAGCGCGGCGGGCCAGGCCAAGTCGACTCGGTCGGGCGTCCGGTCCGCATTGGCAAGGTCCCCATCGCTCTGACCGAAGGCGTCGATGATGGTCGTGCGCTCCTTGAGGTCGATCCCGCTGTGCGAGGTGGAACGGCTGGCGCGGTTCTGGCGGACGGTGCCTGTCAGGAGCCGCGTCCGCTCTCCGGCCTGCTCGGGACGCACGCGCCGAAGGTCGAGCGACATGGAGAGGCCAAGCGCTTCGGGTGCTGGCCGCCAGATCAGTTGCGCGCGGTTGGGCGGCGGCTTCATCCCGCCCGCGGCTATCAATGCCACCGCGCTCTCTTCGACCAGAAAGGCTTCAAAGAGCAATTCGGTGGCGAGCTTGGAGCGGGAAAAGTTCTCCTCCTTGATCTCCCTTTCCCAGTCCTCGCACCAGCAGCGGCCGAAATCCAGGATCACATGGGGCGCGAGCAACACGTCGAGACCGCGATAACGGTCCCGCAAGTAGCGAAGCGTGCGGACATTCTTGTCCGACGTCCAGAAATCCATCTTCTCCGCGTTGGGCAGCCGGACGACCAAAACGCGCTTGGTTTCCCCTTCATCTTCGGCCCCGGTTTCGGGGAAAGCGCGATGAGCCAGCCGAAGGAGGCCTTCGGCAAGGTCGGCCGTCTCGATCGGCGCCCGGAAGACGAGCTTCTCCCACCGACGGTAGAGCTTGGCGTCGGTTTGCAGACGGGCGCGATGCTCGTGGAAGAAGGAGTCGACCTCCTCGCTGGGCTTCACGCTGTCCTTGGCGAGATCGTCGAGAAGCTGCTCGTCCGATGGGGCGAGCGTGTTCGGAAACTGGCGCTCGAAAAAGGACTTGGTCTCAGCTCCGAAAGGCAGCTTCGGCTTGCGCTTGGCGTCGCTGAAAAAGGGCTCGATCGCTTCCCAACCGATCGCCGCTACGTCGGCTTGGCTTTGGGTCCATTGGCCGTCATGAACCCGGCGGTCAGCGATCAGCGCCTCGAGCGCCGCCGCCGCCTCCGCCGTCAGGGTTTTGTCCTCTCGCATCGTCTCGAGCCGGGCCCGCATCTCCCCGCGATTGAGAGGGTCGCCGTCGCGGGCCTTCAGGTAAAGCGAAGGCTGCGCTTCCTCGACCACCTTGCGAAAGAAGCGGGCGGCTGTATCGCAACTCTCCGTTATCTTGAGCCGGGGATCGCCTGCATCCTTCGGCAACCGCAGCGCGGGCAGGGCCGCGCGCACGGCTTTTTCCGGGGCCAGTCCTTCCTTCACGAGCTGATGCGACAACTCGCGGACAAAGGCTGCGATGGTGACGGCGTCGTGCGCGACGCCGGCTTCAAGTGCGCCTGCCAGCGTATGGCCGATCCGTTCCCGGATCTCCAAGGCACTCTGCCCCAGTCCCTCATCGGCCCAAAGCCGCATGTCCTGGAGCAGCCACATATCATCGATCTTCGACGAATGAGCCAGCGTCGGCTCGGAGTCCTTCACCTTGTCCGGCGCGACGGTGCACAAGGTGAGCTTGGCCCCCGGCGTCGAGTGATTGCGAATCCAGGGGGCGGTGAGGTCGGAAACCGTGGCTTTGCCCGGGTCGCCGTCCTTAAGCGCTGGATGAAGGAACACCTCCACTCTGTTTCCGAGCGTGGCTACGTGGCGGGCAATCGCGGTGGCGACGGGAGCCTCGAGACCGACCATGCAGAAATAGGCGCGCGTCGTCGCAGCCTGACGAAACTCGTCCAGCCGCCGCGCCGCGACGCGCCCGATTAGCTCAAGTTCAGCCACTGGTGGCTGCCTTCCGGCCGACCGGCTCAGTGTCGAAGAACGGGTTGATGACAAACGCGCAGTCGTCGGATTTGCGATCGAGGAAACCGAGGACACGGAGCCTCTCCTCAAGTCGCCGCTCATTCTCCTTGAGGTCGGCCATCGGCGCTGGGAGCGCGCCCGAGCTAAT
>JAXDPC010000182.1:0-3374 GCA_034668525.1 Sphingomonadales bacterium | reverse complement strand
AACTGGTTCCAGCGCCGCCCCCAGGCCGAGGCCGCCGAGGCGCCGGCGTGACCGGGCGCGGGGCGTGCGCGGTTGCGGCGCTGCTCGCCGCGCAGCCGGCAGCAGCGCTCGCCGAGACCGGGAACGAGCCGCCGATCGTCGTCACCGGCGCCCGCGGCGAGACGATCGAGCAGGCCCCGGGCAGCGAGGAGGGCCTGGACGCGGCGCGGATCCGCGAGAGCGTCAATATCGTCAGCGTCGAGGACAGTTTGCGCTATCTGCCGAGCCTGCTGGTCAGGAAGCGCCATATCGGCGACACCCAGGCGCCGCTGGCGACGCGCACCTCCGGCGTCGGCGCGAGCGCGCGCAGCCTCGTCTATGTCGACGGCGTCCTGGTCTCGGCCCTGATCGGCAACAACAATAGTTTCGCCGCGCCGCGCTGGGGGATCGTCTCCCCCGAGGAGATCGCGCGGGTCGACGTCCTCTACGGCCCGTTCGCCGCGGCCTATCCGGGCAATTCGATCGGCGCGGTGGTCAACATCGCGACCCGGCTGCCCAACGGGCCGACCGCCGCCGCGCTCGTCCAGGGCCAGCGCCAGCGTTTCCGCCAATATGGGACCGACGACGGCTTTTCCGCGTGGCGGGCGGCGGCGAGCTGGGGCGGCCGCGAGGGCCCGCTCGCCTGGTTCTTGAGCGCCAACCATGTCGCGGGCCGCGGCCAGCCGCTCGCTTATGCGATCGTGGCGCGGCCGGCCGGCGCGGGCGCGGCCGGGACCCCGGTCACCGGCGCCTTCGCCGACGTCAATCGCACCGGCGCGCCGATCTTCGTCATCGGGGCGAGCGGGATCGAGGAGCAGAGGCAGGACAATCTCGGCCTCCGCCTCGCCTTCGATCTCGGCCCGCGCCTGCGGCTCAGCTATCGCGGCGCGCTCTTTCTCAACGACACCGAAGCCGGGGCGGAGACCTATCTGCGCGACGGGAGCGGCAGCCCCGTCTTCGCCGGCGCGCTCAACATCGAGGGCCGGCCGGCCGGCGTCCCGGCCGGCGCCTTTTCGAACAACGTCTACCTGCAGGACCAGCGCCACAGCCTCCACGCTCTGACCCTCGAGGGCCGCGGCGGCCGCCTCGACTGGCGGGCGATCGCCACGCGCTACGGCTACGGCCATGACGTCCAGCGCATCCCGTCCGGCGCTTTGCCCGCCGCGGCGGCGGGCGGCGCCGGGTCGATCGTCCGGATGGACGGCACCGGCTGGACGACGCTCGACCTGCTGGCGCGGCGGCGCGGCGAAGGCGGCGGCCACGATCTCAGCTTCGGCGCGCACGGCGACCGCTTCGCGCTTTCCAACAACCGCTTCGCCACCGCGGACTGGCGCGGCGGCGGGGAGGGGGCGCTGGTCCAGGCCGCGCGCGGGCGGACGCGGACGCTGGCGCTCTGGGCGCAGGACCGCTGGACCTTGGCGCCCCGATGGTCGCTGACGCTCGGCGGCCGCTACGAATGGTGGCGCGCCTGGTCGGGCTTCAATTTCTCGGCCGCGCCGGCGCTTTCGGCCGCGCCGCCCGAACGCCGGCAGCAGGGCTTCTCGCCCAAGGCCAGCCTCGCCTGGGAAGCCGGCGGCTGGAGCGCGACCCTGTCCGCGGCGCAGGCCTGGCGCTTCCCGACCGTCTCCGAGCTCTACCAGGCGATCGCGACCGGGCCGACGATCACCGTCCCCGACCCCGACCTTCGCGCCGAACGCGCGCGTTCCGCCGAGCTGGCGATCGGGCGCGGCTTCACGCGCGGGCGGGTTCGCCTCTCGCTGTTCGAGGAGCGCATCGCCGACGCCCTGATCTCGCAATCGGCGCCGCTCGTTCCGGGCCAGACGACGCTCTTCAACTACGTCCAGAACGTGCCGCGCGTGCGCACGCGGGGGCTCGAGCTGGTCGCCGAGGGACGGGACCTGCTGCTCGACGGGCTCGACCTTGCCGGCAGCGTGACCCTGGCCGATCCGGAGGTGCTCTCCGATCCCGCATTCCCGGCGGCGGAGGGCAGGATGCTGCCCCAGGTGCCGCGCCGCCGGGCGACTTTGGTGCTGACCTATCGGCCGTCGGCGGCGGCGTCGGTGACGGTCGCCGGGCGCTATGCCAGCCGCTCGTTCGCCACGATCGACAATAGCGACACGGTCGGACACACTTTCCAGGGCTTCGAGGGCTATCTGGTGATCGACGCCCGCGCCACCTGGCGGCTCGGCCGGCATGTCGAAGCCGCCATCGGGGTCGAGAATCTCACCGACGACCGCTATTTCCTCTTCCACCCCTTCCCGCAGCGTTCGCTCACGGCCGAGATCGGCTTCCGCTGGTAGGCCCGGCGAAACGATAGAAACAACAAAGATGCGCGCGCGGCACATCGCCGAAACGGGACGCGCCTAATTCCCTCGCCAACGGCCAATCACGGCCGATGGGAGGGGGCGGTCGACCGCCCGTGCAGATCGGAATGAACCAGGCCATCCTTCGCCGAACCCTCGCCGCTGCCGGCGCCCTGATGCTGACGGTGCCGCTCGGCTTCGCTTTCGCCGCCGAAGGCGCCGCGGCGGAATCGCCTTCGCTTCCGCAGTCGTCCGCGGCCGTCGCCGCGGTGCCGGCCGCCGCCGCGCCGGCTCCGGTCGTCGCGACACCGGCCCCGCCGATGCCGAGCCCGGTCGTCGCCGAGGCCGAATCGCTCGATCCCGGCGAATTCGTCTGGCGCCCGGAGCTGGCGCCGAGCGGCGCGGTCGAGATCGTGGTCAGCATCCCGCTGCAGCGCGCCTACGTCTATCGCGGCGGCACCCTGATCGGCGTGACGACCGTCTCGACCGGGCGGCGCGGCCACGCGACCCCCGTGGGCCGCTTCGCGATCACCCAGAAGAGCCGCGAGCATTATTCCAACCTCTACAACAATGCCCCGATGCCGTTCATGCAGCGGCTGACCAACGACGGCATCGCCCTCCATGCCGGCCAGATCCCGGGCCATCCGGCCTCGCACGGCTGCGTCCGCCTGCCGCTCGCCTTCGCCCGCCACCTGTTCGGCGCGACCGAGGTCGGCGCGGCGGTCCACATCGTCGCCACCTCGCCGGCGCCCACGGAGGCGCTGGCCACGGTCCGCGGCAACGGCGCCTATGCCGGCATGGGCGGTCCGATCGAGGGCGCCGCCGACTAAGGCGCCCGGCGCAGCGATGCACGGCCTCCCAATCGAATGGGGACCTACATCAGTGTCCGACCCAAACCCGCGGGCAAGTTCGCCGCTACGGGCAGCTGCCTTCGAAATAGTTGCCATTCAGCGCGCTGCACTGTTGTGGCGTGCAATCGACGCAGTACAGTCGCCCGCCCGGGCCTACGAAGCTGCAGCCGCCTGTCGCGGCGCCGGCAGCAGCATTCGCCTT
>JAXDPC010000181.1:0-7276 GCA_034668525.1 Sphingomonadales bacterium | reverse complement strand
CTATTCCGGCGACCTGGTGATACCGGCCGACGCATTCTCCGCGGGCCTCGGCGACAACCGCATCGTCACCTCGCTCTGCCCCGGCGGCAAGGAACGGATGCGCCGTCTGATGGGCGTGATCGACTCGGGCCGGGTCGACCTCGGCGCGATGGTCACCCACCGCTTCCCGCTCGATCTGATCGAGGACGCTTACGAGCTCTTCGCCAACCAGCGCGACGGCGTGCTCAAGGTCGCGATTTCGCCATAGCGACGAAGAGGCATTCAGTCCGCGGGCTGTTCACCCTCGCGATACGGCCAGTCGCGGCGGCGATCGGAGCCGAGCACGCGGTCTTCGGCGCGGGCATAGGAATAATCGGTCCGCAGGAAATAGACGTCCGGACCGCCGACGAGGATCATCCTCAGCCGTTCGCCCACCCGGGTCAGCGCGGTGTCGCAACTGTCCTCTTCGCCGACCGCGAAATATTCCTGGACCGGCCCCTTCAGCACCCGCGCCGCCCGGACGAGCGCCGGCTGTTCGTCGGTCAGGGCGCGCACCACTTCGCCGTCGATCACCGCCGACGCGCGTGCGATCCGCCGGCGCGCGTCCCGCGCCTGCTGGGCCGAGCTGGGCTGGCGCAGGATGACGACCGAGCAGGCCTGCGCGGCGGCGGGCGCGAGGACGGCAGCCGAGAGCATTGCGAGACTGGCAATCGTGAGCGAGCGCACTTGCCGAACCTGTCACCTGCGCCGGAGGGGACAGTTACGTAACCGTCCCCTTCCGGCTAGAAGATATTGAAGTCGTCCGTGGTCAGCGGCGGGACGCCGTAGAGCGTGACGATGTGGACCGGGGCCGCGGATCCGCCGCCGTCGGTATCGTAGAAAAGGCGGCCGTCGTCGCTGTCGTACAGGAACTGGCCCTTGGTCCCCGACGATTGCGGATTGGAGGAGACGACCAGCTGATCCGGCGTCAGCGGACCGCTGAGCCCGGTGAAGGGCCGCGCGTAGGCCTGCTGATTGGAGAAAGCGAGCTTGTCCTCGCCGCGCGTGAAATCGAGGATGAAGTCCGCGGGCTCGTCTATCCGCACGTAGACGAAGCGATCGTTGCCGGGGCCGCCCTTCAGGAAGTCGCTCGCGGCGCGCGCCTCGAGGCTGTCGTCTCCTCCGTTCCCGAACAGGAAGTTGGTGCCGAAATTGCTGAAAAGGCTCGTCGCCGCGTCGGTGCCGGCGGAGATGTCGTCCCCGCCGGGGTTGCCCGCGAGCCTGTAGGGCCCCAGGACCGGGTAGCCGGCGATGCTTCCGCCGCCGAACGTGAGGTCGAGCGACTGCATCCTCTCGGGGTTGATCAGGATGAACGACCTCTCCTTCCCGTCGATGGTCCAGGTCATCTCGAGGTTGCTGCCGATCCGCTTCGCGTTGAAATCTTCGAACACGGTCGCCGCCGTCGTCGCGAAGTGGAGCTTATATTGCGTGGCGGAGGGCGACACCGGCGGCTGCCAGGACGAAGTGAGCGCACCGAGCGGATCGACGGTGAAGGTGCCCTGGGAAAGGGTGGAGTCGAAAAAGTCGATGCCGTTCATGATCAGCTCGACGGCGTGCGGCTGCCCCTGCGTCTGATAGGCGATCCTCGCGGTGCCGGCGGGCCCGAAGACGTTCGTGGCCGGAAGCCAGGCCAGCATGCCGTCTTCGATCTGCTCCTGCGTGACCAGCGTCCCGTTCGAGACCGCGACATTGCCCAGGCGCAAGGTGCCGGCCGAAGCGGGCGGGAGCTGGGTGATCGTGACTCCGCCGCTGAGGTCGCCGTCGAAATCGCCGAGCGTGAAGGTGTGGCTGACATCCTCCAGCAGGCCGATCTGGTCCGTGTCGGCGAGGCGGCCTTCCTTCACGCCGTAGAAGAGATAATGGTAGATCGCGCCGCCGGGATCGTCGGCGAAGATCGGCACGAGATCGGAATTGAGGGCGAGATACTCCTCGACGGTGAAGCCCGTCGTCTCGCGGCCCTCGGCGAAGCCGTGCAGGATATAGTGGGTGGAAAGGGCGCGGACGTCGGCCCCGTAGGCCAGCGCCAGATCGGGGTTGGAGGCGCCGTAGGCCAACGGATCGAAGCGCGTCGGATCGCGGCCCTCGGCCCGGCCGCTCTCCTCCCAGTGCACGAGTCCGGCATGCTCGTTCGCGCCGAAGGCGGCGATCAGATCCGAATAAGAGGCAATGTAGCGCAGCGCGTCGAAGCTCGGCTCGGGAGGGGCGGGCAGCCGTCCTTCGCCATAGCCGGTCTGGATATAATGGAGCGTCGCCCGCAGCGGTTCGTCGGCCCAGCCGAGGCCGCGCAGATCGACATTGGCGGCGACATAGTCGGCCGGATCGAAGAGGTCGGTATCGCGCCCTTCGCGATAGCCCTGATTGATATAATGGAGCGTCAGCGCCTGCGTGTCGGTTCCGTAGCTCTCGATGAGGTCCCCGTAGGAGGCGCCGTAGATGAGCGCGTCGAACAGGAAGGGCGAGCGGCCTTCCGCCTTGCCGAAATTCTCCCAGTGCCAGCGGCCGGCCTCGGCGTCGGCGCCGAACGCTTCGATCAGGTCGGGGTAGGACGCGATATAGCGCAGGGGATCGAATTGGTCGGGCATGAGAGACTCCAGTTGCGCTTCGCTCTTCGGCCCCGCGGGGCCCCGCGTCAAGCGCGCCGGCGTGCCGCCCTCAGCCCAAGGCGTTGCAAAGCAACGAGTTTCCGCTTCGGCCGGTCAGGACTCTCCGCCGGTCCGCGCGCGCAGGGCGCTGCCCGCGCGGTCGGCGATCAGCGGGAACAGGCTGAGCAGGATGAGTGCGGCGATCAGGCCCGGCGAGAGGATGTCGCTGATCCCGGTCAGGGTCGCGAGGCGGGTGCCGGCATCGACATAGATGAAGGTCGCCGGCGAGAGGCCGATCAGGGTCAGCGGGACGTATGCACCGAGGCGCATCCTCGTGATCCCCATGGCGAGGTTGACCAGCCAATAGGGGATGAGCGGGTTGAACCGCAAAGCGAGCAGATAGAAGGCGCCATGACGCTCGAAGCCGCGGTCGATCGGCGCCATGCGCGCGCCGAACCGGGCCTCGACCCAGTCGCGAAGCGCGGTGCGGGCGGCGAGGAAGGCGATGGTCGAGCCGCAGGCCGAGGCGGTCAGCACCAAGGGGAAGCCGGTCCAGAAGCCGAACAGGGCGCCGGCGCTGAGCCCGATGATCGGCGCCGCGGGGAAGCAGCAGGCGGTGGCGGCGAGCGTGACCAGGAAGAAGCCGCCGAGAGCGAGCAGCGGCCGCGCCTCGGCCCAGGCGGCGAGCGCGTCGCGGCTCGCCTTCAGCCGCGCCAGCGAGAAATATTCGCCGTAGAAAAGAGCGAGCGCGATCGCCGTCGCGACGACGAACAGGAAGACCAGCCGGACGATGTTGCGGCGATTCATCCGTCCCCCTTATCCTCCCGGTCCTCAGCCGCTACCCTGCGCGGCGAAGGCTGCGCAACAATGGGATGCTCATGCTCGAAACGCTTCTCCTGCTGATCGCGGCGCAGGCCCAGCCGGCGGCGGCGGCGTCCGAGGCGGAGGGGCCGGCCATCGTCGTCACCGGCACGCGGCGCGGGCGCTGCCGCATGCGGCTCGCCGGCCGGGACCTCTCCGACCGGGCGCTCGCCGCGCATGCGCAGGAATGGGCGGTGCTGGGCCGCCCGGTGCGGGTGATCCGGCCGCCCGGCGCCGATTATCGCTGCCTCGCCCGGATCGCGTTCCGGCTGCAGGACCAGGGCGTCCGCCTGATCCATTTCGTCGATCCGCCGGAGCCCGCGGCCGCGCGCTGAGACGGCTCAGCGCGGACGGCGGCCGCGCGGCTTCTTCGGCTTCCAGACGACCTTCTGGCCCTTGGGGACGTGCCATTTGCCGGAGGGGGTGCGGACGAGGTCCGCTTCGCAGCGCGCGCAGCGGGTGAAATAATAGCCGCGGTTCCACACCTCGTCGGGCGCGGGACGGTGCAGGCCGAGGCGGCAGAGGAGGCTGGCGGCGCCCATCGCCGCAAGGCTAAGCGCGCGCGGCGGCGGCTTCAAGCGCGCGCGCCGCTCAGTGCCGGATCGGGACTACCAGTCGGCGCCCTGGACCATCGCCAGCAGCGCGCCGCTCGCATAGGGCTTGGTGAAGAAGAGCGCGCCTTCCGGATAATCCTCGGGCGGCGGACGGTGCGCGCCGGAGACGATCAGCAGCCTCACCTCGGGCCAGCGCGCGGCGACGGCGCGGGCGAGGTCGAGCCCGCCGCGGTCGTCGGCGAGGCTGATGTCGGTGACCAAAACCGCGGGCAGCGGCCCTTCGAGGAGGGCCGCCATCGCCTCCGCGGCGGTGGTGGCGCGGCGGACGTCGCAGCCGCCGTCGGCGAGCAGAGCGGCGGTCGCGTCGAGGATGATCGGGTCGTCCTCGACGAGCATGATGGGAAGGGACGCGGACATAGGATTGGGACCCCTGTTCGACCGCCTCCACAGCGCGCCGGTGGCCGCCGTGGTTCCGCGCCGGCCGAGCGGCTCGTCGCATTTTCGGCCAGCATCCCGGCCCGTTTAGATGTTGCGCCGAAGTAATATGCTTGTACTGCTCCCGTCTCCAACAGGGGGATTCCAATGAGAAGCTTCATGATTTTCGGCGCGCTGGTCGCGTCGGCGCTGGCGACTGCTGCCTACGCCGCGCAGCAGGATTTCGCGATCGTCAACAATACGGGCCAGGCGATCCTCACGCTCAACGTCTCGCCGTCGGACGAGGCGAGCTGGGGCCCGGACATTCTCGGCGTCGAGATCCTCGCCGCCGGCGAGCGCGCCGACGTCAGCTTCGACAATTCCGAGGAGCGCTGCGAATGGGACATTCGCGTTACCTATGAGGATGGGGACACCGGCGCCTGGCAGGGGATCAACCTCTGCGAGACGACCACAGTCACCCTCACCGCCGAATAGCGGGCCTGGAGCGCGGGTTTGCCGAGGCTCGCGCCGCGCGTTAACAAGGCGGACGGTCAAGCAGGGGGACGCGGATGGGCGCCAGCGACAGTGCCTTTTCGGGCTCGATCCCGGCGCTCTACGACCGTTGCCTGGGGCCCCTGCTGTTCGAGCCCTACGCCCGCGATCTCGCCGAGCGGGTCGCCGCGATCGCGCCGCGCCGGATCCTGGAGACCGCGGCCGGCACCGGCATCGTCACCGCCGCCCTGGTCCGCGCCGTGCCGGACGCGGAGATCGTCGCCACCGACCTCAACCAGGCGATGCTCGACGTCGCCGCGGAGCGGGTGCATTCCCCGGCGGTGAGCTTCCGCCAGGCCGACGCGCAGGAGCTGCCCTTCGCCGAAGGGGGCTTCGATCTCGTCGTCTGCCAGTTCGGCGCGATGTTCTTCCCGGACCGGATCCTTGCCTATCGGGAGGCGCGGCGGGTGCTGAAGCGGGGCGGCCTGTTCCTGTTCAACGTCTGGGACCGGCTCGAAGCGAACCCGGCGTCGGACGCGGCGGCGAAGGCGGTGGCGGCGCTCTTCCCCGGCAATCCGCCGTCATTCCTCTCCCGCGTCCCGTTCGGCTATCACGATCCGATCAAAATCGAGAAGGATCTGTTCGCCGCCGGCTTCGACGAAGTAGCGGTCGAGACCGTCGCCGCCCACAGCCGCCTCGGCGATGCCGCGGAGGCCGCCACCGGCCTGTGCATGGGCACGCCGCTGCGCGCCGAGATCGAGGCGCGCGCGCCGGAGCGTCTCGACGAGGCACGCGATGCGGCCGCGGCGGCGCTGAGCGGGCTCGCCGGCGAGGACGTGCCGATGTCGGCTCTGGTGGTCAGCGCCCGCAGCCTTTGAGGCTCAGAGCATGTCCGGCGGGACCAAGATCTCGCCGCCCTGGTGCGAGTGGAAGGCGAGGCCGGCGGCCGCCGCGGCGGTCGGATCGTCGAAGACGAAGATCGAGGCCGAGACCTGCTTCGGCTTCATCCCCAGCAGCGTCACCGAGTCGCTCGTGCCCCAGCTGACCACGGCATTGCCGCTGCCGTCGCTGCCGATAGTGAGGTCGGAGAAATCGTCGACTCCGGCGACGCCCGCGATCGCGATCGTGTCGTTCTTCGCCATGTCGGTGATGATGTCGTCGCCGGTCCCGTTGGTGAACAGGAACAGGTCCTTGCCGTTGCCGCCGGTCAGCATGTCGTCGCCGCCGCCGCCGACGAGGACGTCGTCGCCCTTGCCGCCGTTCAAGACGTCGTTGCCGGAGACGAAGGAGACCGGGTCGAACAGCTGATAGTCGACATAGGTGACGATGGGGCCCGAACCGCCGGTGCCGTGGGTGTCGATCGTGACGACGCCGTCGCCGTACAGGGTGTCGTCGCCGTCGCCGCCGTTCAGCGTGTCGTTGCCGATGGAGCCGGCGAGGAGGTTGTTCCCGCCGTTTCCGGTCAGCGTGTCCCCATAAACGGACCCGGAGAGATTCTCGAAGCCCGACAGGTTCCAATTGCCCTGGCCGGTAGCCTGCGCCGCGCCCTGGAGCGCGAGCGACACGGTCACGCCGGCGGCGCTGACGTCGAACTCGCTGGTGATGCCGAGCGTGTCGGTGCCGCTCCCGCCCGAGAGCAGGTGGTTGCCGGCGCCGACGGTGACGAGGTCGTTGCCGCCGGCGGCGCTGATCGTGTCGTTGCCGGTGACGCCGCTCGAATCCGAGCCGCCCCACAGCCAATTGTCGCCATTGTCGCCGGTCAGCGTGTCGTTGAACTTGGTGCCGGAGAGATGCTCGATGCCGTTCAGCGTGTCGGTGCCGTGGCCGGTGACCTGCGGGCCCGCGACGGCGAGGCTGACCGTGACGCCGCTGGCCGCGCCGACGGCGTAGGAGACGCGGTCCCGGCCGTTCCCGCCGTTGAAGATGTCGTCGCCGAGGCCGCCGTCGAGATAGTCGTCGCCGTCGCCGCCGATCATCGTGTCGTTGCCGTCATGGCCGCGCATGAAGTCGTGGCCGTCCTTGCCGTTGAGGATGTTGGCGCCGGCATTGCCGCGGATGATGTCGTTGAAGCCCGATCCGGTGACGTTTTCGATCGAGACCAGGGTGTCGGTACCCGTCCCGTCGGTGGCAAGGCCGCTGGTAAGGTTGACGGACACCGCGCCGCCGGCACTGCCGTAGCTCGCCGTGTCGTTGCCGCCGCCGCCGTTCAGCAGGTCGCTGCCGTCGCCGCCGTCGAGCGTGTCGTTGCCGGGGACGAAGCTGATGGGATCGAAAATGCTGTAATCGGCGAAGAAGACGATCGGACCCGAGCCGCCGGTGCCGTGGGTGTCGACGGTGAAGACGCCGTCGCCGTAG
>JAXDPC010000180.1:0-4928 GCA_034668525.1 Sphingomonadales bacterium | reverse complement strand
ATTGTAAGACTTATTCGGCGCTTTGCTTTGCCCCTTGTGCAGCGGTGCAACAGTTGGCGACCGCAATTGTCCCAAAATGAAGGGCCGGCGCGGCCTCTCCGCGCCAGCCCTGAACATGGATCAAGTTGGCTCAGCTACGGCTGTTCTTGCCGCCCGATCGGGACGACTGGCCGCCGCCTTCGCTGCCGCGGCCGACGAAGCGCCTCGCAGCATAAGCCGCGCCCGCGACCGCCGCCGCGGCGCCGACGCCGACGCCGACCTTGCCCCAGCTGACGTTCTGCGCCGCCTCGCCGATCCGCTCGCCGAGGCCGCCGCCGGACCGGCCGGTCTCCGGCTCGAAATCCACATTGCCCTGATCCGACTGGAAATTGACGGCGCTCTGCCCGTCCCGATTCGCCATGACATGCTCCTTGCTGATGGGTGCGCGCGCAGAACGGGGCGTGTGACCGCAACGTTCCGCCGCGGCGGGCGAAGCGTGCCGGAGCGACGGTGCACTGCAGCAAGGCCTCCGAGATTGCCAACCGGTCCCCGCTTTGCTTTGAGGCGCGGCGCGCGACGAAAGGCCCGGATGAAGCTCCCGCACTTCCTGCGATCTTCGCTTGCCGGGGCCGGCGCGGCCCTGGTGCTGCTGCTCGTCCTCGCCGCCTACCGCCACTGGCAGCCTGCGGCGCCAATGCCCGTGAAGGCGCGGCCCAGGCTCGACGTCCCCTATGTCGCTACTCTCGAGGAGGTGATCGACCGCATGCTGGCGCTCGCGCAAGTCGTGCCCTCCGATCATGTCGTCGATCTCGGCTGCGGCGACGGGCGCATCCTCATTGCCGCCGCCCGCACCCGGGGAGCGTCCGGCTACGGAGTCGATCTCGATCCGCGCCGGATCCGCGAGGCGGAGACCAATGCCCGCCGCGCCGGCGTCGCCGACCGCCTCCGCTTCGAGGTCCGCGACCTGTTCGAAGCGCCGATCGCCGGCGCGAGCGTCGTCGCCATCTATCTCCTCCCCGAGATCAACCTCCGCCTGCGCCCGCGGCTGCTGGCCGAGCTGCGCCCGGGCACCAGGATCGTCAGCCACGCCTTCGACATGGGCGACTGGCGTCCCGACCGCGCCGCGGCGGTCGAGGGCGCGCGCATCTTCCTCTGGATCGTTCCGGCGCAGGTCGCGGGCCGATGGGTCCTCACCGACGAGACCGGCCGCACCGCCGCGCTCACTTTGGACCAGCGCTATCAGGACGTCTCGGGCGGCGTCCGCGGCGCTAGCCTGACCGGCGACCTTTTCCGTTTCACCGCCGAGATCGGCGGCCGCCCGCGCCGCTTCGAAGGCCGGGTCGCCGGCGCCCGGATCGAGCCGCTCGACGCGAATGCCGGCTGGCGGATGGAGCGCGCCGGCTGATGCCGTTCGTGCTGTTCGCTCTCGTCGTCGCCTGGGCGGCGATGCTGCTGTTCGGCGGTCTCGACCTGGACCGCGCGCTCCTCGGACTTTTCCACGGCGGCCACCCTTCGAGCGAGCTCGTCCTCGGCGCGCGCGTCGTCACCGCCTTGGGCAGCGCGGAGTTCCTCATCCCGCTGAGCCTCGCGGCGGCCGCATTGCTGGTGGCCCGGCGCCGGATCAAGTCGGCGGCGGTCCTGATCCTCGCCACCGCCGGCGGCCGGCTGCTGGTCGAGCTCCAGAAGGCGCAGACCGCCCGCATCCGTCCCGCCGAGCAGCCGCAGCTGGTCGAGGTCCACAACCTCTCTTTCCCCAGCGGCCACGCCGCCAACGCGACCATCGTCTTCCTCGCTCTCGCTTTTCTCCTGACCTCGACCTATCCGCGCCGCGCGCTCGCCGTCTGGGCGGCGGTGTGGCTCTCGATCCTGGTCGGGGTCAGCCGCCTGGTGCTCGGCGTCCACTGGCCGAGCGACGTCATCGCCGGCTGGGCTTTCGGCCTCCTCTGGACCCTGCTCCTGCTCGGCCTGACCGGCCACGACCTCGGCGACGGAGGGCCGCGTGCTGCGCGGGACGCCCGCCTGTCCCCTCCCCCTTGATGGGGGAGGGCTGGGGTGGGGGGTGAGTCTCCGGAGAAGCATCGCACTTCATTGACTCCACCCCACCCCAAACCCCTCCCCATCAAGGGGAGGGGCTTTTTCTATACACCACCGTCAGATTGTTCGCGGGCATTTCGACGACCTGCTCGAGCTTCAGCCCGTTCGCCCCCGCCTCCGCGCTCACCTCCTCCAGCGCCCGCAGTCCCCACTCCGGATTGCGCCTCTTGAGATCCGCATCGAAGGCCGCGTTGCTCGGCACCGTCGGCACCTCGCCCCGCCGATAGGGTCCGTAAAGCACCAGCGGCGCCCCCGCCGGCAGCAGCCGCCCCGCCCCGCGCATCAGCCCCACCGTCGCCGCCCAGGGGCTGATATGGATCATGTTGACGCACAGGACCGCATCGGCCGCATCGAGGGGCCATTGGTCCGACGCCGCATCGAGCAGGATCGGCGGCAGCAGGTTCGAGGCGCCGCTGTCCGCGGCCCAGGCCTCGATCGAAGCGATCGCGTCCGGCTCGGCATCGCTCGGCTGCCAGTCGAGATGCGGAAACAGCCGCGCGAAATAAGCGGCATGCTCCCCGGTCCCGCTCGCCACCTCGAGCACCGTCCCGCTCGCCGGCAAGACGTCGCGCAGCACTGCCGCGATCGGTTCGCGGTTCCGGCCAGCCGCGGGTGCGTGGCGTTTCATCGACCAACCTCCGCCGTAAAGCCCTCCCCCTTGATGGGGGAGGGTTTGGGTGGGGGTGGACTCGTCACCTGGGCAGCGTCTCCGCAGGAGCCTCCACCCCACCCCAACCCCTCCCCATCAAGGGGAGGGGCTTCGCTTCGCTCTATTCCGCGGCCGCCGCCTGCTCCGGCTCCTTCCAGACCAGCACCGGCTTTCTCGCCGCCAGAGTCTCGTCCAATCGCCGCCGCGGCGCGAAATAAGGCGCGCCCTTCAGCGATTCGTCGCCCGCTTTCGCGCGCTCCGCGACCGAGCGGAGCGTGCCGATGAACTCGTCGAGGCTCGCCTTCGATTCGGTCTCGGTCGGCTCGACCAGCATCGCCCCGTGGACCACGAGCGGGAAATACATCGTCATCGGGTGGAAGCCTTCGTCGATCAGGCCCTTGGCGAGGTCGAGCGTGGTGAGGCCGCCGGCGAAGCCTTTGTCGCTGAACAGGGCCTCGTGCATGCACGGGCCGCTGCTCCCGAACGGCGCGTCGAGCACGCCTTCGAGGCTGCGCAATATGTAATTGGCGTTGAGGACCGCGTCGCCCGACACCTGCCTGAGGCCGTCCGCGCCGTGGCTGAGGATGTAGGCGAGCGCCCGGGTGAACATGCCCATCTGGCCGTGGAAGGCGACCATCCGGCCGAAGCTCGATCCGTGATGCTCGCCGGCGGTTTCCTCCTCGACGAGGACGAACTGCTCCCCCTGCCGCTCGACGAAGGGCAGCGGCGCGAACGGCGTCAGCGCCTCCGAGAACACCACCGGTCCCGCGCCCGGGCCGCCGCCGCCATGCGGGGTGGAGAAGGTCTTGTGGAGGTTGATGTGCATCGCGTCGATGCCGAGGTCGCCCGGCTTTACCCGGCCGACGATCGCGTTGAAATTGGCGCCGTCGCAATAAACGAGGCCGCCCGCGGCGTGGACCGCCTCCGAGATCGCGATCATGTCCGGCTCGAACAGGCCGCACGTATTGGGATTGGTGATCATCACCGCGGCGACGTCGGGCCCGAGCCGCGCGGTCAGCGCGTCGAGATCGACCCGGCCCCGTTGGTTGGCGGGGATGCTCTCGACCCGGTAGCCGACGAAGGCGGCGGTGGCGGGATTGGTGCCGTGCGCGCTTTCAGGGACCAGGATCACCTCGCGCGCGTCGCCGCGCGCCTCCAGCGCCGAGCGGATCGCGAGCAGCCCGCACAGCTCGCCATGCGCGCCCGCCTTCGGGCTCATGGCGACGCTGTGCATGCCGGTGAGCCCGACCAGCCATTCGCCGAGCTTGTGCACGACCTGGAGCGCGCCCTGCACCGTGTCGACCGGCTGGAGCGGGTGGATGTCGGCGAAGCCCGGCATCCGCGCCACCTTCTCGCAGAGCCGCGGATTGTGCTTCATCGTGCACGAGCCGAGCGGGAACAGCCCGAGGTCGATCGCATAATTCTGCCGGCTGAGCCGGGTATAATGGCGCACCGCCTGCGGCTCCGAGAGCCCGGCCAGCCCGATCGGCCGGTTGCGCGCGAGCCCGCCGAGCCGGTCGAGCCCGGCCCCCTCGGGAGCTTCATCCTCGAAGTCGACGCCGGTCGTCTCGGTATCGCCGATCTCGAAGATCAGGGGCTCCTCGAGCATCAGCGCCCGGTTCCCCGTCCAGGTTTCGGCGGCGGCGCTCTCGCCGACCTCGGGCCGGGTCGGCCTGCCCTCGCGGCTCATGCTCATTGCTTGCACTCCGGTCCTTCGAGACGGGCCTTCGCCGGGCTCAGTCCCTCCTCAGGATGAGCGGCCACGGGAACGGTCATCATGTTTTGTCCTGTTTCGCTCATGCTGAGGAGCCGCTGAGCGTAGTCGAAGCGGCGTCTCGAAGCACCGGCCGAGCCTGCGCCGATCATGCCAGCGTCTCCTTCAGCGCTGCGGCGAAGGCGGCGATGTCGCCATCGCCCACGGTCTCGGTGACAGCGACGACGAGGCCGTGCTCGAGGCTCGCCTCCCCCGGATAGAGGCGCCCGAGCGAGACGCCGCCGAGCACCCCTTGCTCGGCCATCGCCCGCACCGCAGGCCGCGCTTCCTTCGGCAGGCGCAGGGTGAATTCGTTGAAGAAGGTCCCGTTGACCAGCTCCACCCCGGGGATCCGGGTCAGCCGTTCGGCCGCTTCGAGCGCCATATGATGGTTGGCGTCGGCGAGCCGCCGCAGCCCCTTCTCGCCGAGCAGGGTCATGTGGATCGAGAAAG
>JAXDPC010000179.1:0-13208 GCA_034668525.1 Sphingomonadales bacterium | reverse complement strand
CCGAACGCGGCAATCGTCGCTTCGTCGGCGAGGATGGAACCGCTGGTGGCCACCATCACCGGATCGAACACGATCGGCACCGCCAGATGCTCGAGCCGGTCGGCGACCGCATGCGCGGTCTCGGGCGAGCCGATCATGCCGATCTTCACCGCATCGACGCCGATGTCCGCGATCACCGAGTCGATCTGCGCGACGACCATGTCCGCCGGAACCGGCATCACGCCTTGAACGCCCAAAGTATTCTGCGCGGTGATCGCGGTGATTGCGGTCGTCGCGTGGCCCTGGAGCATGGTGACGGTCTTGATGTCCGCCTGGATGCCGGCGCCGCCGCCGCTGTCGGAGCCGGCAATGATCAGGATCCGCGGGGTTGTCACGCCGCCTTCACGGCCTCGCAGATCGAGTCCACCACTTGCTCGACCAGCGCCTGGTCCTCGCCCTCGGCCATGACCCGGATGAGCGGCTCGGTGCCGGACTTGCGGATGACCAGGCGCCCGGTGCCTTCGAGGCGCCGCTCGCCCGCGGCGATCGCGGACCTGACGCCGTCGGTCTCGAGCGGAGCGCCGCCGCCGAAGCGCACGTTCTTCAGGAGCTGGGGCAGCGGGTCGAACTGGTGGAGCAGGTCGCTGGCGGCCTTCCCGCTCTCCACCAGGCAGGCGAGGATCTGGAGCGCCGCGACGAGGCCGTCGCCGGTGGTCGCATAGTCGGAGAGGATGATGTGGCCGGACTGCTCGCCGCCGACGTTGCAGCCGCGCGTGCGCATCTCCTCGAGCACGTAGCGGTCGCCGACCTTGGTCCGGAACAGGGCGAGCCCCCGCGCCTCGAGGAAGCGTTCGAGCCCCAGGTTCGACATCACCGTGGCGACGATGCCGCCGCCGAGCAGGAGGCCGTGGCTGGCCCAGGAGACGGCGATGGTCGCCATCAGCTGGTCGCCGTCGACGATCCGGCCCGCCTCGTCGACGATGATCAGCCGGTCGGCGTCGCCGTCCAGCGCGATGCCGAGATGCGCCTTCTCCTCGATCACCCGCGCCTGCAGCGCGGCGGGCGCGGTCGAGCCGCAGCCGTCGTTGATGTTGACCCCGTTCGGAGTCACCCCCGTCGCGACCACGTCGGCGCCGAGCTCCCACAGCGCCGAGGGGGCGACCTTGTAGGCGGCGCCGTTGGCGCAATCGATCACCACCTTGAGGCCGTCGAGCCGAAGCTCCTCGGGAAAGGTCGACTTGGCGAAATGGATGTAGCGGCCGCGCGCGTCCTCGATCTTCTGCGCGCGGCCGATCAGCGGCGCGTCGACCAGCATCGGCGGCCGGGCGAGCAGCGCCTCGATCGCCGCTTCGTCCTCGTCGGAGAGCTTGTAGCCGTCCGGCCCGAACAATTTGATGCCATTGTCCGTATAGGGATTGTGGCTCGCCGAGATCATCACGCCGAGGTCGGCGCGCATCGAGCGGGTGAGCAGGGCGACGGCCGGCGTCGGGACCGGCCCGACCATCACCACGTCCATGCCGACGCTGGTGAAGCCGGAGATCATCGCCGTCTCCATCATGTAGCCCGAAAGGCGCGTGTCCTTGCCGATGACGACGCGGTGGCGGTGGTCGCCGCGCAGGAAATGCGCGCCGGCCGCCTGGCCGACCCGCTGGGCGATCTCGGCGGTCATCGGCGCCGCGTTGGTCCTGCCCCTGATCCCGTCCGTGCCGAAGAAGTTGCGACCCATCCGCCTCGATCCCGTTGCGCTTCGAGAGCGGCATAGCGGCAAGCGGCGCCGGTTTGAACCTTCGAAGGCGCACGGCCGCTTTCGCGCCGGGTTCCAAGCGGGCCCCCGGCCGGTTAAGCCGGCGCAATGTCACAGCCCGTACGCATCCTCCTCGCCCTCGCCTTGGGTCTGCTCCTCGGCATCGCCGCCGCGCGCTGGGCACCGGACGCGGTCGCTCCCACCATCGCCGCGGCGGAGCCGGTCGGCGGGCTCTGGCTCGATGCGCTGAGGATGACGATCGTACCTTTGATCGTCTCTTTGCTCGTCACCGGCATCGCGGCGTCGGCCGAAGCGGCGCGGGCGAGCCGGCTGGCGGGGCGGGCGGTCCTCCTCTTCGTGGCGATCCTGTGGGCTTCGGCGATCATCGCCGCCCTGCTCACGCCCGCTTTGCTCGGCCTGTGGCCGATGCCGGCGGACGCCGCCGCGGCCCTGCGCGGCGCGCTGGGCGGGCACGAACCCGTCGGCGAGGTGCCCACCGTCGCGCAGTTCGTCCGCTCGCTGGTGCCGTCGAACCCGATCGCCGCCGCGGCCAACGACCAGATCCTGCCCCTGATGGTCTTCACCATGGTGTTCGCCTTCGCCCTGACCCGCCTGCCCGACGGGCCGCGCGCGCAGCTCACCGGCTTCTTCCAGGCGATCGCCGACGCGATGCTGGTGATCGTCAATTGGGTGCTGTGGCTGGGACCGATCGGGGTCTTCGCCCTCGCTTATGCCGTCGGCGCGCGCGCCGGAGGCGCCGCGTTCGGAGCGCTCGTCCATTATGTGGCGGCGGTGACTTTGGTCGGCTGCGTCATCTGGTTCCTGGCCTGGCCGCTGGCGATGGCGGGAGGGCGGACCGGCTTCCTCGCCTTCACCCGCGCCGTCGGCCCTGCCCATGCGGTGGCGATCAGCACCCAATCGTCGCTCGCATCCCTGCCCGCGATGCTGAAGGGCGCGGAACGGCTCGGAGTCCCGGTGGCCGCGTCGGGCGTGACGCTGCCGCTCGCCGTCGCCGTCTTCCGCGCCACCGGGCCGGCGATGAACCTCGCCGTCGCCATCTACGTCGCGCACTGGCTCGGCTACCCTTTGAGCGGCTGGACGATCGCCGCCGGCGTGGCGATGGCGGCGACCACCACGATCGGCTCGGTCAGCCTGCCCGGCTCGATCAGCTTCATCACCTCGATCGCGCCGATCTGCTACGCGATGGGCGTGCCGATCGAGCCGCTCGCTCTCCTCGTCGCGGTCGAGACGCTGCCCGACATCGTCCGCACCACCGGCAACGTCTCGATGGACGTCGCCGCCACCGCCACACTGGCGCGCCGCGGCGGCTTCGACGTCTCGTCCGCGCGGTCCGAGCAGGACCGGCTGCTCCAGGAAGGC
The DNA here is from genome assembly GCA_034668525.1 of Sphingomonadales bacterium. Taxonomy (GTDB): domain Bacteria; phylum Pseudomonadota; class Alphaproteobacteria; order Sphingomonadales; family Sphingomonadaceae; genus Allosphingosinicella. The sequence continues at coordinate 10,105 of JAXDPC010000179.1, read as the reverse complement.
GCCTGACTTTCTTTTTCGCCGTCGATACCCCGTAATCTTACGGTTTCGCTGTCCCGCCCGGACGAAATGCGTTAACGTCCCGCGCGCTCAATCCGCAAAAAAGGGGGAATTACCATGAAGATTCTGAGCAGAATAGCGATTCTGGCGGTCGGTGCCGTCACCATCGCTCTGGGATCGGCCACTCCGGCCAGCGCCCAGGCCACCCGCACCTGGGTCTCGGGCGTCGGCGACGACGCCAATCCGTGCAGCCGCACCGCGCCCTGCAAGACCTTCGCCGGCGCCATCTCCAAGACCGCGATCGGCGGCGAGATCAACTGCCTCGATCCCGGCGGGTTCGGCGGCGTCACCATCACCAAGTCGCTGACCATCGACTGCACCGGCACCCAGGGATCGATACTGGCGGTCGGCCAGAACGGCGTCCTCGTCAACGGGGCCAACGTCAACGTCATCCTGCGCAACCTGCAGATCAACGCCGCCAACAGCACGATCGGCAACGGCGTCCGCATCCTGCAGGCGCGTAGCGTCATCATCGACAACGTGACGTTCACGAACTTCGCCGGAACCGGGACCAACGGCCGCGGCATCTCGATCGAAACGGCGACCGCCGGGGTGACCGTGCAGGTGATCAACTCGCGCATCCTCAACGTCACCAATTTCGGCATCCACTCCGCACCGACCGCCGGCAACGTCGTCCTCGACGTCGACCGGACGTCGATCCTGCGCGGCGGCAACAGCGCGATCTTCCTCTTCAACGCGACCACCGCGTCGATATCGAACAGCGTGCTGAGCAATAATGTCGCAGCAGGTGTCGCGACGCAGAATGCCACGACCACGGCGCACCTGACCAACAACGTGATTTCGTTCAACGGGTTCGGCGTGGCCAACGGCCTCGGCGGCGCGGCGACGATGCGGCTCTACGGCAACGCCATCACCGGCAACGGCATCGGCGTCCGCATCGATGCAGGCAGCGTCTTCACCTACGGCAACAACGGAATCCGCGGCAACAGCGGCAACGAGATTCCGACCCAGCCCTCCACGGGCACGCAGTAAGTCTGATCTGAAGGGGCGCGCGCGGGTCGCGCGCCCCTCTTTTTTGCGGCCAGAGCCGTCAGCGCCCGTCGAGCCAGCTCCGGAGCGCCGGTCTTTATTACCCGCCCGCGCACCGCTTCACGGATGATTCGCGCGCGTGATTGAGGTACAATTCCCCCGCTCTCGAGCTGAAAAGGGGAATGTCATGAAAATTCTGAGCAGAATCGCGCTTCTAGCCATCGCGGCGGCCGCAATTGCTTTGGGGTCAGCGACTCCGGCCAGCGCCCAGGCAACCCGCACATGGGTCTCCGGAGTCGGCGACGACGTCAATCCGTGCAGCCGCACCGCTCCGTGCAAGACCTTCGCCGGCGCGATTTCCAAGACCGCCCCGGGCGGGGAGATCAGCTGCCTCGATCCGGGCGGCTTCGGCGCGATCACCATCACCAAGTCGATCACCATCGACTGCACCGGCACCCAGGGCTCGATCCTCGCCGTGGGAACCACCGGAGTCATCGTCAACGCCGCCAACATCAACGTGCTCCTGCGCAACATCCAGATCCAGGGCGCGAACACCACCACCGGCAACGGCGTCCGCGTCCTTCAGGCGCGCAACGTCATCCTCGACAACGTCACCATCTCGAATTTCGCGGGCACCGGCACCAACGGCCGGGGCGTCACCATCGAGACGGCCACCGCCAATGTCGGCGTGCAGGTGATCAATTCGCGCATCCTCAACGTCACCAATTTCGGCATCCACTCGGCGCCGACCGCCGGCAACGTCGTCCTCGACGTCGACCGGACGTCGATCCTGCGGAGCGGCAACAGCGCCATCTTCCTGTTCAACGCGACCACCGCGTCGATAACGAACAGCGTGCTCAGCAATAATGTCGCAGCAGGCGTCGCGACGCAGAATGCGACGACCACGGCGCACCTGACCAACAACGTGATCTCGTTCAACGGGTTCGGCGTGGCCAACGGCCTCGGCGGCGCGTCGACGATGCGGCTCTATGGCAACGCCATCACCGGCAACGGCATCGGCGTCCGCATCGATGCGGGCAGCGTGTTCACCTACGGCAACAACGGAATCCGCGGCAACAGCGGCAATGAGACTCCGACCCAGCCCTCCACGGGCACGCAGTAAGCGTCACTCGGAGGGCGCGCGCTCGAGGCGCGCGCCCTCCTCCTCTCGTGCCCAGCCGATCGCGAAGCAAAACGGGAGTCGTCCTAAAGACGCGGCGTAATCGATTGACTCGACGTCAAAATAGATTCGCTGTTCCGGGATATTGCTTTCCGATACGCTGTCCGGCGCCCCGGCCCACGGCCTTGTGGTGCACCGGGGGACCAAGCACTGGGGGAAAGACCATGAAGATTTTGCACAAGATCGCGTTCTTGTTCGCCGCGTTCATGACTGTCGCCTTCGTTTCCGCGACTCCGGCCGGGGCGCAGACCCGCACCTGGGTCTCGGGCACGGGCAGCGACGCCAACCCTTGCAGCCGCACCGCGCCCTGCCAGACCTTTTCCGGCGCGTTCAGCAAGACCGCCGCGGGAGGTCAGATTACCTGCCTCGATCCGAGCGGGTTCGGCACGCTGACCATCAACAAGTCGATCACCATTGACTGCACCGGCACCCAGGGGTCGATCCTCGCTTCCGGCACCACCGGCATCACCATCAACGCCGCCGGCATCAACGTCGTGCTGCGCAACATCCAGATCGACAGCGCCAACAACACGATCGGCAACGGCATCCGCATCCTCGCCGCGCGCAACGTCATCATCGACAACGTCACGATCGAGAATTTCGCCGGGACCGGCACCAACGGCCGCGGCATCACGATCGAGACCACCGCCGCGGGCGTCGGCGTGCAGGTGACCAACTCGCGGATCCTGAACGTGACCAATTTCGGCATCCACTCCGCGCCGACCGCGGGCAATGTCGTTCTCCACGTCAGGAACACCGACATCCTGCGCAGCGGCAACAGCGCCATCTTCCTGTTCAACGCCACCGCCGCGTCGATCTCGGAATGCCTGCTCGCCAACAATGCCGCCGCCGGCGTCGCGCTGCAGAACGCGACCACGACCGCCCAGATCGCCAATTGCGACATCTCGTTCAACGCCTTCGGGATCGCCAACGGCCTCGGCGGTGCGTCGGTGGCGCGGCTCTACGGCAACAGCATCACCGGCAACGGCATCGGCGTCCGCATCGATGCGGGCAGCGTGTTCACCTACGGCAACAACGGAATCCGCGGCAACAGCGGCAACGAGACTCCGACCCAGCCCTCCACGGGCACGCAGTAAGTCCTGCCGGAGGGCACGCGCGCCGCGCGTGCCCTCCTTTTTTCCCGCTCCGGAGCTCGTGCCCCCCAGCCAGGCGGTGCAGCCATTCACCTCCGAAACGGCGTCCGTGTCCGGCTCGACCCGGATTCGGTACAGTTCCCCGCCCCTCGATCACGATCGGGTCGTGAAAGACGGGCTTCGCAACCGCGAAAGGGGAACGATCATGAGCATATTGAAGAAACTGGCGGTCCTGGCCGCGGCGGCCCTGACGATCGCATTCGCATCGGCCACTCCGGCGAGCGCGCAGGGGTCGACCCGCACCTGGGTGTCGGGCACCGGCGACGACGCCAATCCGTGCAGCCGAACCGCGCCCTGCCTGACCTTCACCGGCGCCTTTCCCAAGACCGCCACCAACGGCCAGATCACCTGCCTCGATCCCGGCGGCTTCGGCACGATCAACATCACCAAGTCGATCACGATCGACTGCACCGGCACCCAGGGGTCGATTCTCGCCAACGGGGCGACCGGCGTCTTCGTCAACGGCAACGGCATCAACGTCGTCCTGCGCAACCTCCAGATCGAGGGCGCCCACAACGTCTTCGGCAACGGCATCCGCATCCTCAATGCGCGATCCGTCGTCATCGACAATGTCACGATCCAGAATTTCGACGGCACGGGCACCAACGGCCGCGGCATCTCGATCGAGACGGCAACGGACAATGTCTCGGTGCTGGTGGTCAACTCGCACATCCTCAACTCCAACAATTTCGGCATTCAGTCGCAGCCGACCGCGGGCAATGTCGTGCTCAACGTCAGGAACACCGAGGTCATGCGCGGCAACAACAGCGCGATCTTCCTGGTCAACGCGACGACCGCGTCCATCTCCAACTGCCTGTTGGCGCAGAATACCGCCGCCGGCGTTTCGCTTCAGAACGCCAATGTCACCGCCCATGTTTCGAACTGCGACATCTCGTTCAACGGCTTCGGAATCGCCAACGGCCTCGGTGGGGCGTCCACGGTCCGCCTCTACGGCAACAGCATCACCGGCAACACTGTCGGCCTGCGCATCGATGCCGGCAGCGTCTTCACCTACGGCAACAACGGAATTCGCGGCAACACCGGCAACGAGACGCCGACCGCGCCGTCTCTCGACACACAATAACCGCCTTCGGGAGGGCGCGCACAGCGCGCGCCCTCCATCCTCGAACCAGGCGGCGTCGCTTCGTGTGTCAATAATATTTGACATAGAGTTATAAATATCTCACAGGAGGTCATCGATTCCGAACATAGGAGTTCCCGATGGCCTTTCGCGAAAAGATCGCCTGGCTGACCTTGGCGACGATGCTGGAGGCCTACATCGTCTATTTCGGCTTCGTCGGCCCCGCCGTCGGGTTTGGCGAGAGGCGCATGCTCGACATCGTCTGGTCGTTCGGCCCGGTCGCCGCCGCGCACGCCATCGCCGTGATCGCGGGCGCCATCTTCATCGCGGTGACCGCGAAAAAGGAGGCCCGGGCCCGGGCCGACGAGCGCGACCGGGCGATCGCCCGGCGCGGCGCCACGATCGGCTATTATGTCCTGATCGTCGGGATGATCGTCGTCGGCGCGATCATGCCGTTCACCGAGCCGGCCTGGAAGATCGTCAACGCCGCGCTGCTCGCCATCGTGCTGGCCGAGATCGTGAATAACGCGGTCGTCCTGCTCAGCTATCGCCGAGGCTGGCATGGCTGAGCGCCGGCTCACCAATACGATCCGCGCGCTCCGCTTCCACGCCGGCGAAATGACCCAGGCCGAGCTCGGCGAGAAGATCGGCGTCACCCGCCAGACCGTCGCCGCCATCGAGCAGGGCAAATATTCGCCGACGCTGGAGACGGCGTTCCGGATCGCGGATGTGTTCGGCGTGCCGCTCGAGCAGGTCTTCACCTGGGACGAGGCCGCTGGCTAGCTCCGTCACTCCCACTCGATCGTCCCCGGGGGCTTCGACGTATAATCGTAGACCACCCGGTTGATGCCTTTGACCTCGTTGATGATCCGGGTCGCGACGCGCGACAGGAAGGCGCTGTCGAACGGGTAGACGTCGGCGGTCATGCCGTCGGTCGAGGTGACGGCGCGCAGGCCGCAGACATGTTCGTAGGTGCGCGCGTCGCCCATCACGCCGACCGTCTTCACCGGCAGCAGCACCGCGAAGGCCTGCCAGATTGCGTCGTAGAGGCCGGCGGCGCGGATCTCCTCCAGATAGATGGCGTCGGCCTTGCGGAGGATGTCGCAGCGCTCTTTCGTCACCTCGCCCGGGATGCGGATGGCGAGGCCGGGGCCGGGGAAGGGGTGGCGTCCCACGAACGCCTCGGGAAGGCCGAGCTCCCTGCCGAGCAGGCGGACCTCGTCCTTGAACAGCTCGCGCAGCGGCTCCACCAGCCGCATGTTCATCCGCTCGGGGAGACCGCCGACATTGTGGTGGCTCTTGATGGTGACGCTCGGGCCGCCGGTGAAGCTGACGCTCTCGATCACGTCGGGATAGAGCGTGCCTTGGGCGAGGAAATCGGCGCCGCCGATCTTCTTCGCCTCCTCCTCGAACACGTCGATGAAGGTCCGCCCGATCAGCTTGCGCTTGGCCTCGGGCTCGTCGAGCCCGGCGAGTCCGGACAGGAACAGGTCGGCCGCGTCGACATGGACGAGCGGGATGTTGTAGCTGTTCCGGAACAGGCCCACGACCTGCTCCGCCTCGCCTTGCCGCATCAGCCCGTGGTCGACGAAGACGCAGGTCAATTGCTCGCCGATCGCTTCGTGGATGAGCACCGCGGCGACGGCCGAGTCGACCCCGCCCGAGAGCCCGCAGATCACCCGGCCCCTGCCGACCTGCGCCCGGATCTCGGCGATCTTGCTGGCGCGGAACTCGGCCATCGTCCAGTGGCCGGCGAGGCCGCAGACGTGGCGGACGAAATTGGCGAGCAATTTGCCCCCGTCGGGCGTGTGCACGACCTCCGGGTGGAACATCAGGCTGTAGAAGCGCCGCGCCTCGTCGGTCGCCACCGCATAAGGCGCGCCTTCCGAACGGGCGGCCACGCTGAAGCCGTCGGGCAACGCCTCGACCCGGTCGCCGTGGCTCATCCACACCTGGTGAAGCTCTCCAGGCTTCCACAGCCCGTCGAACAGCGCGCTGTCGCTCACCACCTCGATGAACGCGCGCCCGAACTCGCGATTCTCCGAAGGCGCGACCCGGCCGCCGAGCTGATGCGCCATGGTCTGCTGGCCGTAGCAGATCGCCAGGATCGGCAGCCCCGCATCGAAGAAGTGCGCCGGGGCGCGGGGGCTGTCGTCCCACATCACCGACGAAGGCCCGCCCGAAAGGATGATCCCCTTTGGCCTCAGCCGTTCGAATGCCGCGTCGGCGGCGCTGAACGGCGCGATCTCGCAATAGACGCCGGCCTCGCGCACGCGCCGCGCGATAAGCTGCGTGACCTGGCTCCCGAAATCGACGATCAATATGGTCTCGGAAGGGGCGACGGGCATGAGGCGCGATAGAAAGCCGGCCCGCCCCTGTAAAGTTGGGGAGGAGGATCGATGGCCGATCATCAGGATCTGGTGCTGGAGAAAGTGCTGGATGCGCCGCGCGACCTCGTCTGGCGCGCCTGGACGACGCCCGCGCTGCTCAGGCAATGGTGGGCGCCCAGGCCCTATGAGACTCCGGAATGCGAGATGGAGCTGAGGCCCGGCGGCCGCTTCCACACGCGGATGACCGGCCCGGACGGCTTCGATTTCTCCGGCACCGGCTGCTTCCTCGAGGTGGTCGAGGGCGAGCGGATCGTCTGGACGAGCGCCCTCGGTCCGGGCTTCCGGCCCCAGGACAGGATCGAGGATTGCGGCGGCTTCCCCTTCACCTGCGTGTTGACGCTCGAGGATGCCGGCGAGGGTCGGACGCGCTACCGCGCCGTCGCTTTGCACCGCAACGAGGCGGACCGCGAGACCCACGAGAAAATGGGCTTCCACGACGGCTGGGGCCAATGCGCCGACCAGCTCGCAGAGGTGGCCGCCGGCCTGCGCGAGACGGCATAGGCGCGGCCATGGCGACCATAGAGAAGCCGGCTGCCGGGACGCTCGATCCGAGCCGCGCCGAGCTCTGGCGCGACGGCGAAGCGGCGCCCTTGCTCGCCCGGCTGCGCGCCGAGGATCCGGTCCATTTCTGCCCCGAAAGCGCCTTCGGCCCTTACTGGTCGCTGACCCGCCACGCCGACATCATGCAGGCCGAGGCGCTGCCGCACATCTTCTCCTCCTCATGGAAATATGGCGGCATCACCATCCTCGGCACCGGCGAGCCGCTGTGGGGCGAGGAGCTACTGCCGATGTTCATCGCCATGGACCGGCCCGAGCATACCGGCCAGCGCCGCACCGTCTCGCCCGCCTTCGCCCCGTCCGAGATGGCGCGGCTCCGCCCGTCGGTGCGCGCGCGCACCGAGGCGCTGATCGATTCCCTGCCGATCGGCGAGACGTTCGACTGGGTCGACCGCGTCTCGATCGAGCTCACCACGCAGATGCTCGCTCTATTGTTCGACTTCCCCTGGGAGGAGCGGCGCAAGCTCACTTACTGGTCCGACTGGGCCGGAGACATCGAGGCGGCGCGCAGCAATGAGCTCGGCCCGAAGCGCCACCAGGTGATGATGGAATGCGGCGCCTATTTCGCGCAGCTGTGGAAGGAGCGCGAGACCGCGGAGCCGCGGCCCGACCTCATCTCGATGATGATCCACAGCGAGGCGACGCGCGACATGACGCCGGCCGCCTATCTCGGCAACACCTTGCTGCTCATCATCGGCGGCAACGACACCACCCGCAACACGATGAGCGCGCTGCCGATCGTCAATGCGCGCTGGGCGGAGGAATGGGAGAAGATCGTCGCCGATCCTGGGCTGGTGGCCAATGCCGCGCAGGAGCTGATCCGCTGGCAGACCCCGCTCGCCCATATGCGCCGGACCGCGCTCGAGGAGCATGAGATCGGCGGACGGACGATTCCGGCCGGCGCCAAGCTCGTCCTCTGGTTCGCCTCGGGCAATCGCGACGAGTCGGTGTTCGCCGACCCCGACCGCTTCGTCGCCGACCGGGACAATGCGCGGCGCCACCTGGCCTTCGGCTTCGGCATCCACCGCTGCGTCGGCGCGCGGCTCGCCGAGCTCCAGCTCGCCACCCTGATCGAGGTGCTGCTCGACCGCGGCCTCACGCCGGTCGCGGCCGGCGAGCCCGAGCGGGTCGCCTCCTGCTTCGTCAACGGCTACCGCAGGCTGCCGGCGCGCCTATTGTCTAACCGGGCGGGTTGAGGAGGAAGACGACGTAGCCGCGGAAGTTCGGCTCCGCCGCGAGTCCGGGCGGCGCGCGCCACTCGCCGCCCTGGACGAGGCCGACCCTGAACGGCAGCGGAAAGCGCCGCATCCGGCGGAAATAGGCCTCGTAACCGGGGATGGTGGCCCGCCCCCGATAGGTCTGGATCACGGCCTCGTCGATCGTCCCGCTGAGCGCGGCGAGCGCCGCGGGGTCGCCATTCGCGCTCCAGTCCATGAGACCGGTGATCGAGAGCCGGTAGCGTGCGGGAAGGCCGCGCCTGATCTCCCGGAGGAAGGCGGCGTAGGCATCGAGGCCCCGGGTGGCGGCGTCGAAGTCGAGCTGGAGCCCCTCCACCCGGTTCCCGGCAGCCGCCCATCGCTCGAGGCGGGCGACGAGCGCCGGAAGCGCGGCCCGGGGCCAAGCGAGCGTATCGGTGCGGACGACGAGCCATAACTGCGTGTCCGGCAGGCGCGGAACGCCCGGCCGAAGGTCGACATAGCGGTCGGGCCGCGCCGCAAGAATCTCTCCGTCGAGGAGATAGAGGGTCTTCGCCCCCGCCAGCGCCGGCTGGGGCCGGACGCCCGACCACAGCCAGAACGCGTCGTGGCGCCGCGCATCGACGACGTCGGGATCCGTTTGGCCACAGCCTCCGAGGGCGAGCAGCGCCGCTGCGGCGCAGGCAGCGGCGAGGCGGCGCACTACCAATAATATCTGAGCGTCTGCGCCCAGGGCGAGTTCGGATAGTCCCGCTTCAGGCGTTGGAACCAGGCGCGGCGCTGCTCGATGCCGACCTCGACGCCGCCGCAGCTGTTGGATCCGCTCGGACCGTAACAGCGGATCGCCCGGTTGAGGGCGAGGGCGCGCTGCTCCGGCGTCGCCGCCGCGTCCGCGATCACCGACTTGTAGACTTCGAGCCGCTGATAAGCCGCACCGGGAAATTGCGAGCGCGCACTGCCGAGGCCGGAGGACCCGGCGGGCTCGTCGAACGCGAAATAGTCGAAGCCGTTGACGCGGAAGAATTCGGCGAGGCAGAGCCGCGGACCGGGCGCGTTCGGCGCCGCGGCAAGTTGGGATACGGTCGATCGCAGGCCGGGACAGCCGGCCTCGCCGACGCTGGCGCCGGGCGCGAAAAGGGCCAGCGGCGGCGCGCCGAGCTCGGGGCGGTTGAGGGCGTCGTACCGGGTGGCGCCGTCGTAGCCGCTCGTCATCTCCGCCCCCGTGGGGACGAGGCGGACATCGTTGAGGAAATCGCGATAGAATCCGTGGCGGAGCTGCTTGGCGAGGAGGACATAGGCGGCGACCTCCCGCTCCTGTCTCGGCGCCGCGGGGTCATGCGCCTGGCGGCGGAGCAAGGCCGGGCCGGCGCTGTGCTCGAGCAGGATCTGGCGGATCACGGGGTGGCGAATCGGGGAGCCGGCGGCGAAAATGCGGTCGAGATTGCCGGCGCGCTCGTCGTGGAGCGCGAGGGCGAGTTCCAGGGCCTCGCGCTGGTAGG
>JAXDPC010000178.1:0-13493 GCA_034668525.1 Sphingomonadales bacterium | reverse complement strand
GCGGCCGGTGGTGACGACCTGCGGATCCGGCGTCACCGCGGCGGTGCTGCTGTTCGGCGCGCATCTGCTCGGCAAGGAGGACGTCAGGCTCTACGACGGCAGCTGGTCCGAATGGGGCGCCGATCCGGCGCTGCCCAAGGCGGTGGGGGCGGCGTGAGCGGGAAGGGTGACGGCACCCGGCTGGTCCATGGCGGGCGGCGGAGGGAGTGGCGTGGCCGGCTGGTCAATCCTCCGGTGCACCGCGGGTCGACAATGCTGTTCGACAGCGTCGCCGAGATGCGGGCGGCGGCGCCCCGGTTCGGCGAGGCCTATTACGGACTTCACGGCACGCCGACGCAATGGGCGCTCGCCGAGGCGCTGACGGAGCTGGAGCCGGGCGCGGGCGGCACGATGCTCTATTCCTCCGGGCTTGCCGCGGTGACGGCGGCGCTGCTGACCGTGCTGAAGGCCGGCGACGAGCTGCTCATGGTCGACAGCGTCTACGGCCCGACGCGGCGCTTCTGCGACGGCTTCCTCGCCCGCAACGGCATCTCGACCCGCTACTACGATCCGATGATCGGCGAGGGCATCTCGGAGCTGATCGGCGATCGGACGCGCGCGATCTTTCTCGAAAGCCCGGGGTCGGGCACGCTCGAGGTGCAGGACGTTCCGGCGATCTGCGCAGCAGCGAAGGCGCGCGGGGTGGCGACTTTGCTCGACAATACCTGGGCGACGCCGCTCCTCTTCCCCGCCCTCACCGCCGGGGTCGATCTCTCGATCCTTGCCGGCACCAAATATGTCGGCGGCCATGCCGATTTGATGCTCGGCTCCGTGACGGCGACACGCGACTGGTATTCGCGGCTGGAGCGGACGAGCTGGGACCTCGGCCATTCGGTCAGCCCCGACGACGCCTGGCTCGCCTCGCGCGGGCTGAGGACGATGGAGGTCCGCCTCCGCCGGCACGAGGAGAGCGCGCTGACGGTCGCGCGCTGGCTGGAGCAGCGGCCGGAAATCGCCCGCGTCCTCCACCCCGCTTTGCCCGGGTGCCCGGGGCACGAGATCTGGAAGCGCGACTTCAGGGGGTCGTCGGGCCTGTTCTCGTTCCTGCTCGCCGGCGGCGACGATGCGGCGCGGACGCGGCTGATCGACGCTCTCCGGCTGTTCGGCATCGGCTACAGCTGGGGCGGCTATGAGAGCCTCGCCGTCCCGGTGGATCCCGAGCGGCTGCGGACCGCGACGCAGTGGCGGGCCGAGGGGCCGCTGGTGCGGCTCAACATCGGCCTCGAGGACGCTGCCGATTTGATCGACGACCTGGAGCGGGGCCTCGCCCGCTGGAGCGCCGGCCGATGAGGAACATGTTCGAGACGCTGGGCGTCACCTGGCCGACCTATGCCGATTGGGTCTCGGCGGCGGCGGCGCTCGTCCTGATCGCTCTGGTGTGGGTCGCCGCATGGCTGGCCGGCCGCCGGTACGGGCCGCGCATGGCGCATTTCTGGGAGCATCGCGCCGGCGCGCGGGGCAGCGGGCTGGCGGCGCGGATGTGCGCGCTGTCGCGCAACCTCGTGCTCACCGTCGGAATCGCAATCATCCTCTTCGCCGATCCGTGGCGGCCGCTCGCCCTGATCGTGCTCGGCTTCGCACTGGCGACGTCGGCCGCGCTGGTGGTCTGGGGCTTCCTCAGGGGGCTGCAGATGCCGCGCTGGGTGGCGGCCTTGCTCGCCGCGGTCACCTTCGTCACCTTGCTGTCGCGGGCGGTCGGCGGCCTGAAGCCGATCACCGACCTGCTCGACCGGATCGGCTTCAACGCCGGCGACACGCGCATTTCGCTGCTCACCATCTTCCAGGTGCTGGTGACCGTCGTCGCGCTTTATGCGGTGGTGAAGCTGCTGAACCGGATCGTCGGCCATTCGATCCGCCGCGCCTCGGGCCTCGACGCGACCCAGCAATTGCTCGCCCAGAAGCTCGCCGCGGTCGCGATCGTGGTCACGGCCTTCTTCATCGGCATCGACCTGGTGGGGATCGACCTCACCGCGCTCGCCGTCTTTTCCGGCGCCGTCGGCCTCGCCGTCGGCTTCGGCCTCCAGAAGACGTTCGGCAACCTGATCGCCGGGATCATCCTGCTGATGGACCGGTCGATCAAGCCGGGGGACGTGATCGTCGTCGGCGACAGCTTCGGCCATGTCACCAAGATCGGCGTGCGCGCCGTCTCGATCGTCACCCGCGACGGCAAGGAGCATCTGATTCCGAACGAGAATCTGATGACCCAGGAGGTGGAGAATTGGTCCTATTCGAGCCGCGACGTGCGCGTGCACATCCCCGTGGGCGTCGCCTACGACTGCGACCTGCCGCTGGCCCAGAAGCTGATGATCCAGGCCGCCAGGGAATCGAAGCGCGTCCTCGAGACCCGGCCGCCGAGCGTCTGGCTGGTCGCGTTCGGCGAAAGCTCTGTCGATCACGAGATACTGGTTTGGATCGCCGATCCCGAAGGCGGCGTCGGCAGCGTGAAGTCGGAAGTCCTCAACCGGCTGTGGTCGCTGTTCAAGGAGCACAATATCTCGATCCCCTTCCCGCAGCGCGACCTTCGGATCAAGGAATTCCCGCCAGCGCCCGACCCGCCGCCCCCGCAGCGCGATTAGAGCTTCAGCAGTTTGGCGAGGTCGTCGAGCGCGTTGCGGAGCTCGTCGGCGAGGCGGGCCGCCGCGGCGGGGGCGCCGCCGGCGCGGCTCAGCGCCTCCACTCCGGCGGCGGCCCAGGCCGAGGTTTCCGCCGTCAGCCCGTCGAGGCGGCGCTGGAGCACGGGCAGCGCCTCGCCATAGGCCGCGCCGATCCGCGCCGCTTCGTCGAGCGCCGCATCGGCATCGTCGCGGTCCCGGCGTCCGGCGATCCGCTCGACCAGCAGCAGCAGCTGGCGGAGCTGCGCGAGCTGGCGCGGCGCGTCGCCCTGGGGCGCGGCGTGCGGCGAAGGCGCGTGGCGGGTCATCCCCGTCCGTTAATCCGCCCGCCGCTAAGGAAGCGCTAACGAGTTGCCGCTTCGCGCCCGCTGGGGCAGGAAGCGGGCAAGAGCGATCAAGAGGGAGGGAGATGAGGACGAGCCATTTGCTTGCCGCGGCGGCGGCGCTCGCAATGGGCGCGCCGGCAGCGGCGGAGGTGCCGATCGCCGGCACCGGCCTCACCGTCAGCGGCGAGGCGCAGCTGATGTCGGACTATCGCTTCCGCGGCGTCTCGCGCTCCGACGAGGATCCGGCGGCGCAGGCGGCGGCGACGGCGAACCATGACAGCGGCTTTTATTTCGGCGTGCGGGCGACGACGCTGAGCGGCCTCGACAATTTCCGGCTCCGCGATCCCGCTGTGAGCGACCTCGGCGACGTCGAGGCGGACCTCTACGCCGGCTACAGCCGGGACCTGGGCGGCGGCCTGACCTTCGACGGGGGGGTCATGTACTATGTCTTCACCGGCGAGGGCGGGCAGGCGGACTATGCCGAGCCTTATGCGTCGCTCTCCTACATGCTCGGGCCGGTCGAGGCGACGGCGGGCGCCAAATATGCGCCGAGCCAGCGCGGCACCGGCCATGAGGACATGCTCTATCTGTTCGGCGAGCTCGAGGCGGGCATCCCGTTCACCCCGGTGACCTTGCGGGCCCATGCCGGGCGGCAGGATTGGGGCGGCTACGGAAGCTATACCGACTGGTGGATCGGCGGCAGCTACACGCTCGGTCCCGCCGAGCTCGGCCTGCGCTATGTGGACACCAATCTGCCCTCCGTGGCGGGGCAGGATGCGGGGGTGGTGCTGTCGCTGGGGCTTGGATTCTAGGGAGCGGTCCTTCGAGACGCCGCTTCGACTTCGCTCAGCGGCTCCTCAGGATGAGCGGAACCGCGCGGTCCACCACCACACGCTCATCCTGAGTAGCGACTGAGCTTGGCGAAGGCCCGTATCGAAGGATTCTCATTGCGGAGTCGTGACCGTTGCTTCGCGGCCCGGGCCGGCGGGGAGCTGGAGGATGGTCTGGACGAGGGCGCCGCGGTCGACGACCGTGGTGCCGGGGTCGGACGCGACCGAGCGGGAGCCGAGCACGGCGCGGTCGGCGTCGGCGCGCTGGAGCAGGTTGCGCTCGGCGTCGCTGCGCGGCGAAGGGCCGCCGAACAGAGCCTGCAGCGCCTGGCTGCGGGCGTCGGTCGCCGGAGCGGGATCGCCCGGGCGCGGCGGGGTCAGCGAGAAATCGGGCGGGATGACCAAAGGCGCCGACCGCGCCACCGCGAACTCGTCAGGCCGGTCGCGGCCGAGGACGCCGCTGGTGCCGCAGCCGGCGAGGAGGAGCGCGGCCGTGGCGGCGAGGGCGAGAGAAACGGTACGCATGATCAGGATTCCTTCCAAGGGCCCTTGTCGCGCATCAGGAGGGCGCGGACAAGCAGCAGCAAGACGCCGATGGTAATGGCTGCGTCGGCGACATTGAAGACCAAAAACGGCCTGACCTCGCCGAAATGCAGGTCGAGAAAGTCGACGACATAGCCGAAGCGCACACGATCGAGAATGTTGCCGAGCGCGCCGCCGAGGACGAAGGCGAGGCCGATCGTGTCGTCGCGGCGCTTCTCGCGCCACATCCAGGCCAGGACGAACAGGGCGATCGCCGCGGTAAGGCCGACCAGCAGCCAGCGCGTCGTCTCGCTGTCGGCGGTCAGGAAACCCATCGAGACGCCGCGATTCTCGGTCCAGCGCAGATCGAAGAAGGAGACGAGCTGGATCATCTCCCGGTCCTGGAGCTGGAGCGGGTGGGTGACGATGTACTTCGCGATCTGGTCGACGACGAAGATCAGTCCAGCGACGGCCAGGCCGACGGTGCGGTTGCGGTGGATGCGCGGATCCGCCGGTGCGCGGCGATTCGTGACGTTCGGTTCAACCATTCAATACCCCCTCGCAGCGCCCGCACAGGTCTCCGTCCTCGCGCACCTCGGGCATGTGCCGCCAGCAGCGGCCGCATTTGCGGCGGTCGGTGCGGGTGGCCTCGACGCCGTTGCGCGGACCCGCCTCCAGCTCGGAGACGATGTAGATCTCGGTGAGCCCGTCGGCGTCCATCCCGATCAGGTCGAGCTCCGTCTCGGGATAGAGAATCTTCGCTTCGAGGCTGGAGCCGATCGTCTTCTCGCGCCTGAGCGGCTCGATGCTCTCGGTCACGCGCTCGCGCGAATGGCGCACCATGTTCCAGCGGTCGCCGAGCGCCTCGTCGATCCACGCCGCGTCGATCTCCGGCCATTCGAGCAAGTGGACCGAGCGGCCATCCGGATAGCGGGTCGCCCAGACCTCTTCGGCCGTGAAGCAGAGGATCGGCGCCAGCCAGCGCACCAGCGCGTCGAAGACGGTGTCGAGCACGGTGCGGTACGCGCGGCGCTTCGGCGACGAGGGCGCGTCGCAATAGAGGCTGTCCTTGCGGATATCGAAGAAGAAGGCGGAAAGGTCGTCCTGCGCGAAGGCGGTCAAGGCGCGAACGTAGCGGTTATATTCATAGCCCTCGGCGGCGGCGCGCAGCTCCCGGTCGAGCGTCGCCAGCCGGTGCAGCACCCAGCGCTCGAGCTCGGGCATCGCGGCGGGGGCGACGCGCTCCTCGTCCGAGAAATCCGCAAGCGCGCCGAGCAGGTAGCGGAAGGTGTTGCGCAGCTTGCGATAGGCGTCGGTGGTGGTGGCGAGCACCTCCTTGCCGATGCGGACGTCGTCGAAATAATCGGTCGAGGCGACCCAGAGGCGCAGGATGTCGGCGCCGTTGTCGCGGATCACGGCGAGCGGGTCGACGGTGTTGCCGAGGCTCTTCGACATCTTGCGCATGTTCTGGTCGAGCGCGAAGCCGTGGGTCAGCACCTCCCTGAAGGGCGCGCGGCCGCGGGTGCCGCAGCTTTCGAGCAAAGACGACTGGAACCAGCCGCGATGCTGGTCGGAGCCCTCGACATAGATGTCGGCGCGGACGCCCTCGCCATAGCGGGCCTCGATCACATAGGAGTGCGTCGAGCCGGAATCGAACCAGACGTCGAGGATGTCCATGACCGGCTCGTAATCCTCGAGCGTGTAGCCGTTGCCGAGCATCGTCTGGTGGTCGGCGCCGAACCAGGCGTCCGCGCCGCCTTCGTGGAAGGCGCGGATGATCCGCGAGTTGACCGCGGGATCCTTCAGATATTCGCCGGTCTTGCGGTGGACGTAGAGCGCGATCGGCACGCCCCAGGCGCGCTGGCGGCTGATCACCCAGTCCGGCCGGCCCTCGACCATCGCGCGGATGCGGTTCTTCGATTTCTCCGGTACCCAGCGCGTCTCGTCGATCGCCGCGAGGGCGGTCTCGCGCAGGGCCCGCTCACCTGCATCCATCGGGATGAACCATTGCGGGGTGCAGCGGTAGATGATCCGGGCCTTGGAGCGCCAAGAATGCGGGTAGCTGTGCTGGAAGTCCTGGCTCGCCGCGAACAGGGCGCCCGCGTCGCGCAGGCCCGAGCAGATCGGGCCGTCCGGAGCATTGAACTTCTGGTTGATGACGCTGCCCAGGCCGCCGAGCCACTCCCAGTCCGCCCGGTAGAAGCCCGCATCGTCGACGGCGAACACCGGATCGATGCCGGCCGCCTTGCAGACCAGGAAATCCTCCTCGCCATGGTCCGGCGCCATGTGGACGAGGCCGGTGCCGGCGTCGGTCGTGACGTGCTCGCCAGGGAGGAAGGGGCGCGGGCGGGCGAAGAAGCCGCCGAGACGGTACATCGGATGGCGGGCGACGGTGCCGGCGAGATCGGAGCCCTGGATCTTCACGGGCTGAGTGTTGATCGCGGTCGCCCAGTAATTTTCGGAACCGCGACCGGAAGCCGAAAGGCGCCGCGCGAAAGCCTCGAGCAGCCGATCATCATCGGCAACGAGGAGTTTGTTGCTCCCGTCGAATATCAGGACGTAACCAATATCCGGTCCGTACGCGATCGCCTGATTGACTGGGATCGTCCAGGGGGTGGTCGTCCAGACCACGGCGTGGGCGCCGACCAATTCGGGAATTGGGCTCTCGACGATCTCGAAGGCGACGTCGATCTGGGTCGAGGTCACTTCCTCATACTCGACCTCGGCTTCGGCCAAAGCGGTCTTCTCGACCGGGCTCCACATCACCGGCTTGGCGCCGCGGTAGAGCTGGCCGCTCTCGGCGAACTTCAGGAGCTCCTCGACGATCTTCGCCTCGGCCTCGAACTTCATGGTGAGATAGGGGTCGTCCCACTCGCCCATCACGCCGAGGCGCTGGAACTGCTCGGCCTGGACCTTGACCCATTGCTCGGCATAGGCGCGGCATTCGGCGCGGAACTCGCGCGGGGGGACCGCATCCTTGTCGAGCTTCTTCCTGCGATACTGCTCCTCGATCTTCCATTCGATCGGGAGGCCGTGGCAGTCCCAGCCGGGGACGTAGGGCGCGTCGTAGCCGCGCAGGCTCGCCATCCGGACGACCATGTCCTTCAGGATCTTGTTCATCGCATGGCCCATATGGATGTCGCCATTGGCGTAAGGCGGGCCGTCGTGGAGGATGAAGCGCTCGCGACCCGCGCGGGCTTCGCGCAGCTGGCGGTAGAGGCCGGTCTCGGCCCAGCGCGCGAGGATGGCCGGCTCCTTGGTCGCCAGGCCGGCCTTCATCGGGAAATCGGTCTTCGGCAGGAAGACCGTGTCGCGGTAGTCTTTCTTGTCGGACATATGGCGGCGGGGCTTAGCGGGCGCTTCGAACGATTGCCAGCATCTCAGCGGGCGAGGGCGCGGCCGGCGCGAGGCATGTCCTCGATCAGCAGATAGCCGCGATAGCCGATCGGCACCTCGGGCAGCTGGTCGGCGCGGGTGAGGCCGCGCAGGGTTCCGTCCTGCCCGATCGCCTCGACCAGGATGGCGCGGCCGCCGGCGCCGGCGAGGCGCTTCAGGAATCGGTAGGGCCAGCCCCAGAGGGTCCAGTTGGCGCCGGGGGTCAGCGCGACGAGGGCGCCGCGGCAGTCGCCGGGGACGATGCCGAGCCAGCCGCTGCGGCGGTAGCCGGCGAGGCAGCCGGTCGCGGCTTGGGGGCTGGAGGCGAAGGCCCGGGGCGCGAGCATGCGCATCCGGGCCACGACCGGCTCGGCGCCGAGGAAGACGAAGCGGTCGTCGATCTCGGTGCGCGCCGTCCTGAACTCGGCCGCGAGGGCGTCGGCGGCGGCGGCGTCTTCGCCGTGGATCACGAACAGGATCGGGGTCTGCCTGATCTCGTAGAGAATGTCGGCGACGCTGGGGATGAGGCCGACGCCGCGCCCGCGCAACGGAAAGGTGGCGCCGCCGTCGGCGGTGTAGCGATAGCCGGCGTCGAGGCGGCGAAGCGCTTCGAAGCTGGCGTCGGCGACGCGGCCGGTGCCGTCGGTGCGGCAATCGAGCGTCTCGTCGCGGAAGGCGACCGCGCGACCGTCGGCGGTGCGGCGGACGTCGATCGCGACGCCGTTGCCGCCCATGTTGCGCACCTGGCGGAGGGCCGGGACGCTGTTCTCGATGAAGTTCATCTCGGGCGTCTGGATCAGCGCGCCGGCGCAGGGGCCGGCGGCGCCCGGGCGCGGGGCCTGGGTGATGCCGCGATTGGCGACGACGATCAGCCGGCCCGGCGGCGTGCCGGCGATCCATGAGGCGTTGAACAGCGACAGCGCGACGGCGACGGCGGCGAGGAGGATGAGGAGGATGCGTCCGGTCCTCATGCGGCGAGCCTCGCGCGGGCATGGCCGCAGTCGGCCGCCATCTGCGCCTTCAGCGCCTCGATATCCTCGAAACGGGCCTCGTCGCGAAGGAAGGAGATCAGCTCGACCTCGACCGTCTGGCCGTAGAGGTCGCCGTCGAAATCGAAGAAGAAAGGCTCGAGCAGCTCCTTGGGCGGATCGAATGTGGGCCGGGTGCCGAGATTGGCGGCGCCCTCGAGGACGCGTCCGTCGGCGAGGAGGCCGCGGACGGCGTAGACGCCGAAGCGGGGCCGCAGGTAATTTGCGAGCGCGATGTTGGCGGTTGGGTAGCCGAGGGTGCGGCCTCGCTTGTCGCCATGCTCGACGATCCCCTCGATCGCGAAGGGGCGGGTCAGCAGACGTGCGGCGATGGCGCAGTCGCCGGCCTGGAGCGCCTCGCGGATGCGGCTCGAGGAGACCGCCTCGCCGTCCTCGATCACGGGGGCGACGGCGTCGACGGACATCTGGTTGGCGCGACCGAGGAACATCAGGGATTCGACGTCGCCGCCGCGCCCCTTGCCGAAGGTGAAGTCCTCGCCGGTGACCACGCCCGCCGCGCCGATGCGCGAGGCGAGGTAATCGGTGACGAAATCGGGCGCCATCACCGAGGCCAGCTCGGCGCCGAAGCGGAAGACCAGCATCGCGTCGGCGCCGGCGGCGGCGAACAGGCGCTCGCGCTGGTCGAGCGTGGTCAGGCGGAAGGGCGGCAGGTCCGGCTTGAAGTGGCGCACCGGGTGCGGATCGAAGGTGGCGACGAGGACGGGGCGGGCTTCGGCGCGGGCGCGATGGACGGCGCGGGCCACCACCGCCTGGTGGCCCTTGTGGAACCCATCGAAATTGCCGAGCGCGACGATGCCCCCGCGAAGCCGCTCCGGAACCGCCGAGCCGCCGTCAAGCCGCTCCATGGCGGCCGGCTATAAGAGAGGGTGGCGGCATTGAGAAGGTCACGCGCGCCGGAGCAGCGTCACGAAGCTGAGTGGAGGTCGCTCGCCGACCGCTTCCCGGTCGACTCGGACGAATTCCCGCCACACGCCTGGATCGAAGGGCGGCATGAGCGTGTCGCCTTCAGGCTCGGCATGCACTTCGGTGAGCTCGATCCGAAACGCATAGGGTAGCATGGTTTCGAAGACTTGGGCGCCGCCGATAACGGCGAGCCGCTCAGGCGGCTCGACCAGCGAGAAAGCTTCTTCGGGACTGTGAACGACCTCCGCGCCCTCCGCGCGCCAGCCACGGTCGCGAGTTAGCACGATGTGGCGCCTTCCGGGCAGCACGCGCGGCAGGCTCTCGAACGTCCTGCGGCCCATCAGCATCGGAAAACGCGCCGTCATCGCCTTGAAATGCTTCAGATCCTCGGGAAGATGCCAAGGCAGTCCGCCCTTGTCCCCGATCACTCCATTATCCGCCCGCGCGACGACGAAAAAGACGGGCGGCCTGCTCACACCGCCACCGGCGCCGGAATGTGGGGGTGGGCCTCGTATCCCGAAATCTCGAAATCCTCGTACGCATATTCGTCGATCGCGGCGGGCTTGCGCCTGATCTTGAGAGTCGGCAGCGGTTTCGGGTCACGCGTCAGCTGGAGGCGGGCTTGCTCCAGATGGTTGGAGTAGAGGTGGCAGTCGCCGCCGGTCCAGACGAAGGTGCCGGGCTCCAGATCGCATAGCTGGGCGAGCATGTGGGTCAGCAGGGCGTAGCTGGCGATGTTGAAGGGCACGCCGAGGAAGACGTCGGCGCTGCGCTGGTAGAGCTGGAGGTGGAGCTTGCCGCCGGCGACCTGGCTCTGGAACAGGCAGTGGCAGGGCGCGAGCGCCATCCTGTGGAGGTCCGCCGGGTTCCAGGCGGAGACGATCTGGCGGCGGGAGGCCGGATCGCGGCGGATGAGATCGACGAGGTTCGCGATCTGGTCGATGGAGCGGCCGTCGGGCGCCTCCCAGGCGCGCCACTGCTTGCCGTAGACCGGGCCGAGATCGCCTTGCGCGTCGGCCCACTCATCCCAGATGCCGACCTTGTTTTCCTTGAGCCAGGCGATGTTGGTGTCGCCGCGCAGGAACCAGAGCAATTCGATCAGGATCGATCGGAGGTGGAGCTTCTTCGTGGTAAGGAGAGGGAAGCCCTTCGCGAGGTCGAAGCGCATCTGATGGCCGAAGATCGAGAGCGTGCCCGTGCCCGTGCGGTCCTGCTGGGCGACGCCCTCGTCGAGGATGCGCCGGAGAAGCTCGTGATAGGCATGCATTGCGCCTCTATGGCGGCTGGCGGGGCCCTTTTCCAGCGCTCGTCTTTCCATCCATTACGGAGTCAAGCCGCTCCATTTCGGATGAGGTCGCGACAGCATCGGCCCTGCGCTGCTGGCAGACCCGGCTGCGTGATCGTCGCGACCGCTCGAGACGCAGCTTCCCTGTTCGCCCCCTGCTTCGCCGCGGCCGAAGGGGAGGCGATCGCGGTCGCGCATCTGGACGCCGGGCGGAGGCTGATCGAACTGGTGGTGGTCGCGCCGACCGCGGCCGGCGAAGCCGAGCTGCCGCTGCGGCGGATCCTCGAGGATGCGCTGCGGCTCGGCAGCGCGGGTCTCCTGCTCGCGCACAACCATCCGAGCGGCGACGCGCAGCCGAGCTGGGACGATGTCGAGTCGACGCGCGAGCTCGCAGGGACCGCGGCCCGGCTCGGCATAAAGCTGCACGACCATCTCATCTTCGCCGGCGAGGAGACCTGCAGCCTGCGCGCGCTGGGGCTGCTCTAGGGTCCGTACTCGATACCCGCAATGGTCGGGATCGTCCGGAGAAGGCCTACGGCAAGGAGGGTGGCGCCGGCCGGGCTGGTTGCCCGGACAAGGCGTCCGACGTAGCCGGTGGCCTTCTCCGGACGACCGCTTCGCGGCGGGCGGCTTTTGGGCCAGGGCCACGTCCCTCGTCGGTCACGATGCGACAGCATCGCTCCCTCCTCGCTCCTCGCCCTGGTCCAAAATGGACAGGTGCGGATGTCCCCCGGACATCCGCAGCCATGCCCGGGGGGCATGGCGACCATGTCCATGCTCCGTCACGACCGTTGCGGGTATCGAGTACGGACCCTAGGCGGCGGTCACAGAGTGCAGGGGGGGATTTCGGCGGGAACGGGCCGCGGGCCGCGGGCTTCGAACTGGGCGAAATAGGTCTCGCTGTCGAGGCGCTCGAATCGGGTGAGCTCGTAGCCGACCGCGTTGAACTCGCAGACCAGCAGGCGGGTCGGCGTGCCGTGGCGGTCGGTCGGGCGGTCTGCATCGACGACGACGACGCGGCCCTCGCGCTTGAGGGCGCCGCGCAGGTTCCAGAGGAATTCGGAAGGGCGCGGGATCTCATGGTACATGTGGATCATCAGCACCCGGTCGAACGAGGCTTCCGGGATCAGCGGGTTGTTGGGCTGGCCGAGCTTCAGCGCGACATTGTCGAGCCGTTCGCGGTGGACCCGGCGGGCGAGCTCGTGGATCGTCTCTGGGACGACGTCCTGGGCGAGGACGCGGCCGCGCTCGCCGACCAGAGGCGACAGCCGCACGGTGTAATAGCCTTCGCCGGCGCCGATGTCGGCGACCGACATGCCCGCGCGGATCTCGGCGAGCTCCATCACCCGCTCCGCTTCGCCGTGGCTGTCGCGCGAATCCTCGTCGAGATAGCCCGAGGATTCGATCGGGGCGACCGGACGCTGGGGTTCCGGGAAGCTGTTCTGCGCCTCCTCGCCGCCGCGGCAGGCGGCGAGGGCGAGGAGAAGGCCCAGGGCCAGGAGACCCGTTCGGTCCGGGCGAAGTCGAGGACCGGTCCCGAGCGAAGCCGAGGGTTTGAAGGTCTCGGCTTCGCTCGACCGGGCGTCTCGACTTCGCTCGACGCGAACGGATGTCGGCGCAGACGGTCCGTCGCCATGGGCGGCGCTGAGGGGCGCCTTATTCCACATCTTCGACTTCGATCTGTTCGCCGGTGACGCGCTGGGACAAAGCGGCGGCCATGAAGCGGTCGAGGTCGCCGTCGAGCACGTCCGAGGGCGCGGTGGAGGTGACGCCGGTGCGGAGGTCCTTCACCAGCTGATAGGGCTGGAGGACGTAGGAGCGGATCTGGTGGCCCCAGCCGATGTCCGTCTTGCCCGCAGCAGTGGCATTGGCCTCGGCTTCCCGCTTCTGGAGCTCGGCCTCGTAGAGCTTGGCGCGCAGCTGGTTATAGGCTTCGGCCTTGTTCTTGTGCTGCGAGCGCTGGTTCTGGCACTGGACGACGATCCCCGTGGGGAGGTGGGTGATGCGCACCGCCGAATCGGTGGTGTTGATATGCTGGCCGCCCGCGCCCGAGGCGCGATAGGTGTCGATGCGAAGCTCGCTCTCGTTGACCTCGATGTCGATATTGTCGTCGATCACCGGATAGACCCAGACCGAGGCGAAGCTGGTGTGGCGGCGGGCCGAGCTGTCGTAGGGGCTGATCCGGACCAGGCGGTGGACCCCGCTTTCCGTCTTGGCATAGCCATAGGCGTTCTCGCCCTTGACCAGCAGGGGCGCCGACTTGATCCCGGCCTGCTCGCCGGCATGGAAGTCGATCAGCTCGACCTTCATGCCGTGGCGCTCGGCCCAGCGCGAATACATGCGCTGGAGCATGCCCGCCCAGTCGTTGCTCTCGGTGCCCCCCGCGCCGGAGTTGATCTCGATATAGGTGTCGTTGGCGTCGGCCTCGCCGGCGAGCAGGGCCTGGACCTTGTCCCGCTCGGCGCGCTCGGCGAGCTCGGCGAGCGAGCGCACGGTGTCGTCGACCATGGATTCGTCGCCCTCGGCCTCCGCCATCTCGATCAGCTCGACCT